>JAEXZL010000061.1 GCA_023451395.1 Bacillota bacterium
CAGCCTGCTAACCATGTGCAAAAATAATTGTAACTAAACATATCTATACATCTATGCTACTATTCTTCAATTTCTATGCTTATTCCATTAATCCAGATGGAGAATACACAAAAAAATTTACACTACCCTTCCTACATTCATAATCAGCTTACTAGCATATGCTACTGTGTATGGTAAATGTGTATGTGCACATAAGAGAATATCATACTCAAGTCTATTGATAAGTTCCTCTAGATCCTTCCTAGAAGTCATAATTCCTATAGGTTCATTTATATTTCTATCTGAACCATGAACACATAGTATTTTCTTCCCTTCAATTTCAATTACTTCTTTTTCTTTTAGTACCTTCATAGTTGCTCTTAAATCCGATGATATTATTCTATTTACTCTTATATATTCCTTATACAGCCTGTCTTCCTTTTCATCCTTAGGCTTAAAGTTTTCATCAACTTCATTAAACCAATCATCTGTGTTTCCTTTAATCCATACAATAGGTTTTAACTCCTTAATTGTATCAAAACACTTTTGTGGTTCGTTTCCCATAAAAATTATATCTCCAAGGACTATGATGGAATCAATTTTGTTCTTTCTCATGTCATCTATAACTAATTTAAGAGCATCATAGTTACCATGAACGTCCCCAATTATTCCCACTTTCATTGTTTTAGCCCCCTTAAACTTTTATAAAGCTAACTTTTCCATAAAAATAATATCGTGATTATTGCCCAGTTCATCTGTCCAATAATCCTTTATCCTTTCAGTTTCCTTAAATCCAAGCTTTTTATATAATGAATATGCTCTATTATTATCATGGATTGTATCTATTTCTATTTTGTTTAAGCTAAACTCAGAAGTTAAATAACTTATGAAGAGGGATAACGCTTCCTCACCTAATCCCTTTCCCTGAAAATAAATTTCAGATATCTTAATTGCAATTCTACATTTTTTATATTTTAAATCTAGTTCCCCATATTGGAGCTCACCAATTTCCTTACCAGTATTAATATCTGTAATAATAAACATTCTGCTTTCCAATATACTCTCCTGATCATTAAGCTGCTTGCTAAATCTTTCATGGAGACCTGATTCAGTAACACCCATGCCATTTATAAACCCCATATCTTTCATAAGCAAGCCATCGTTCCACCATATGGCTATAATAGGAATATCAGAATACTTTAACTTTCGAACTCTTATACGATTAGATTCAAATATTACATCCTCCATGTTTACCCCCTTATTAAACATCTATTTACACTACCACTCAATACCCCATTTAAAACCTCTTGTTTCGCCTAATAAGAAGAACCCAAAATTACAGTTTATTATTCTCTCAATTTCATTCCAACGGTATTTAAGCATTCAATAACTATCGGTAGAGACTTTTGTCCAATTCCATGTAGTAAAAGTAATTCTTTTTTACTCAATGATGCTAATTTTTCAAAATTATTAATATTCTCGTTTTCAAGGGCTCTTCTTGCTGGATTAGATAATTTGTTTAAAAAATCTTTATATTCCATTTTTATCCTCCCTATCATACAATAGTTTACAACTATGATTGTTTTTACCATTATATCAAAGAATGGATTGCTAGAAAAACTTAAAATATCACATAGGTATATGTATATTAATAACTATATAAAAGAGACAGTACAAGGAATCATCACACAGTCTGTACTGTCTCTTAAATTAATGGTGCCATATCTCAGCGAAGGCGTAATTAAAAGATTTGCTTTCCTGAGATAAACTTATGGATTATAGTACACCTATCAGAAAGATATATTAATCTCTCCAGCCTTTCCCTAGGCTCTAAAGGCTGTGGATGCCTCAAGGCGCTGTCATCTATAACGACTACATCTAACTCATAGCCAGACTCAAAGCTCCCTACCCTTCCAAAAAAATCTCCTCCACCCTTCGTTGCCATATAGAAAACCTCTTGGGTAGTTAAGGGCTGCTGCTTTTTATCTATTAAAGCCCACCGTAGCTTAGAAGTATGAATAGCATCAGCCATGGCAGTAAATATAGATTCTGTAGTTCCTCCAGCCACATCACTGCCAAGACCTACCTTAAGACCTTCCTGTAGAAAGGTTCTCACAGGAGCTATTCCTGAGGCTAGATTAGTGTTTGATTGAGGACAATGAGGAATATACACACCATTCTTCTTAATGCGCATTAGTTCCTCATAGGAGGAGGATACGCAGTGTGCCATCACAGTTCTTACCTCTCTACCAAATAATCCAAAGCGGTCATAAGCATCTCCATAAAACTCTGCTTCTGGGCACAGCTCCTTAACCCACTCTATCTCACCATAAGCCTCGGAGAGATGGGATTGAAGGGGAAGACCATAGCTCTTTTGTATCTCCTTGATATATACCATGAGCTCATCAGAGCAGGTGGGGATAAATCTTGGTGTGAGAATAGGATATACCTTTTTATAGCGATTTTTGCTCTTTAGTACCCACTTTTCTGTAGCTTTGGCAGCCTTTTCTGGGCTTTCCTCTGTTAAATATTCAGGAGAGTTTCTATCCATATTAACCTTGCCCACATAAGCTCTAAGACCTGTATCGTCTATCATATCCATCAAAAGCTCTGTGGCAGGAATGTGAAGGGTAGAAAATATGCAGGCAGAAGTGGTAGCACTTTTTTTAAGAGCATCAGCAAATATTCCATAAGCCTTTCTAGCATAGTCTAAATCACTATACTTGCTTTCCTCAGGAAAGGTATACTTTTCAAGCCAATCTAGAAGCTCCTTGTCCATACCTAAACCTCTAAAAGCATATTGCGGAGCATGAATATGCAAATCCACAAGCCCGGGAATCACTAAGTTTCCACTATAATCTATAACTCTTAAATGGGAATATTCCTTTGGGATCTCTTTATAGACCCCCTTTGATTCTCCTTCTATAGATACCAGAAAGTGATTCTCACAAGCTATTAGGTTATTTATATCCGTGCTATAGCATATATCCCCCTTGATGATAAAAGAGTTATTTCTCATATACATCCTCCCTTTCTATACACCAATAGCTTATGTCATTGCAAATATAGTGTTTACACTAAAATTCTTAAATTATTGCCATGAGAATAAAATTAATAATAAATAATATCGTTGCTACCATAAGAATAGGATGTATTTCCTTTCCTTCCCTCTTGAAGATCTTAACTAATGAGTAGAATATAAATCCAGCGGCTATACCATAAGAAATACTGTAGCATAGAGCCATGAATACTCCAGCAAAAAAGGCTGGGACAGATTCATTTAAATCTGTCCATTCAATTTCTCTGAAGGAAGACATCATCATAATACCTACAAGTACCAAAGCAGGGGCTGTGGCTGCATTGGGGATTGCACTTATAAATGAGGAGAAGAAGGCACTAGCTATGAAACAAGCTGCCACTACTATGCTAGTTAAACCTGTTTTACCACCTACACCTATACCTGCTGCACTTTCCACATATGTGGTGGTATTGGATGTACCAATGATAGCACCTATGGATGTTGCTGTAGCATCAGCAAAAAGAGCCTTATCCATTTTGGAATTAAACCCGGTGCTCATTTCCATTTGTTTTTCGTCCTCTTCACTGAAGATACCGCTGCGGCGACC
>JAEXZL010000092.1 GCA_023451395.1 Bacillota bacterium
GTAGTGGGAGCTTCTAAGGGTTATCCTGGAAGCTATGAAAAAGGCTTTCCAATAAAAATAAATAAGAATTCCTCAGAGAAGGTATTCATTGCTGGCGGAGAGTTGAAAGAGGGGAAGCTCCTAACCAGCGGTGGCAGAGTTCTTTGTGCCACAGCCCTAGGAGATAGTGCCCAGGAAGCCTATGAAAAAGCTTATGAGGCCATGAAGAATATAAGTTTTCAAGGAATCTATTATAGAAAAGATATAGGAAAGTAACCTATGGAATTAAGAGAGTAAAATTAGAGAGTATCTACTAAGGAGCTGTTATAATATTTTTAATATGATTAACGGCTCCTTTTTAAAATCTTCTTGAAGCATAGTGATTTTTCATAGAATAGACTATGTTAAGGAAAAGGTTGATTTATAACGTCAAGGAATGGGCTGTATATGAATGAAATAAAGGAAAACACTTAAAACGTTGTTATTTCAATGTTTTAAGTGTTTTATTGTATCCCAAACTTACATTTGGGAACGTTTTTATAATTTAAATATGTATAAGTATTACTTTAATCGTGCATGAACAACTATTGAAATACTATTTATATCATAATATTCTTTTTTCCATGAGCCATAAATATGGATTATCTCAAACCCATGTTGTTGCAATAGTCGTTTTAGCTCTAATGGAAATGTATATCGTAGTTTAATACTATCTTTATATTCATTTTTTGAAGATATATATGTTGAGCTACATTCTAATATTTGAGTCAAAGGATTATAGGTTTCCTGACTAATTACTTTTGTAATTTCTCCATGTTGTATAACTGATTCTTCAGAAATATCAATCCTTGCAAGTTCATACAGAATCGGATTTCTAGTATCAAAAACAAATTCGCCATTTGGGTTTAAATGATTTTTTACTGAAAGGAAAAGAGCATCTTGAGTCTCATTTGTTAAAAGGTGTTGGAAAGAGTTACCTGTCATATATATAAAGTTTGATTTGATAGGTAAGTTTAATTGTGTACAATCTTGGACACTTAAATGAATATTAAGATCTTCAGTAGCAGCTTTTTCTTGTGCATATTGCAACATTCCAGCATCAATATCTACACCATATACTAAGTGTCCTTGTTTTGCTAAAGGTATTGCTAAGCGACCTGTTCCACAAGCTAGTTCAATAATCGTCTGATGATTTCCTGCTATATGAGCTTGGATAAATTCTAAATCTGCTGTATAGTTCTTATAAGTTTCGTCATATTCTTTAGGATTTTTATATTTTGATAAATTTTCGCTGAATTCTTTTTTAAACATAAGTGGACCCTTTCGTCTCTGAAAATTTAATATTACATCGAGGTGTAAGTTCTCAATGAAATATTTCAGAACATTTTGAAATCCTTGATACACTAAAGCACCGACACGTTTTTTTGTCTATTATATGCAAAATACATAGAGCTGCATCTTGCCTTGTAAATATGTGTAACTTAATGCTATTATTTACTTATATATTATGGATATATATTGAAGGTTACTTTTCTACGAGAAGTCTTCATTGAACTGTATAATTTCTATCATCTATAATGATTAATCCAAGAAGGGGGATTTTAGTTGAAAATTAATGATTTAGTTTATGGAGTCTCGATGTATATTATTGGCTTGATTATAGTATTTGGTGCAATGGCTCTTTATGCAACTGATCAGGCTGCAATGTATTTCTTAATGAATTTCACAATAGTGATACCTATGGTTGTTTGTACAAGAGTAATATTAAGAGCAATGAAAGGACCTTTAATGCTTGATAAGGTGCAGGAAAAAATAAGGAACTACTTTATGGGATAAATACGAAAAGCTACTAAGAGTGATAATTTAGCTGCTTTCTGTAATAGTATTTATTATCCTCATCCAAATCTGTAGTTTTCTCGTAACTAAGACTTTTCCAGAATCCTTCATTCTTATCATTAGTAGGAGTTAATTCTATGTAGGAGGCACCTTCAGATAGAATATGCTTTTCTGCTTCGTGGTAGCAGTATTTTCCAAGACCGAAATTTCGGTAGCGTGGCCTAATATAATACTCCATTATGAAGCATTTACCTCCTTCATCAAAATAAGTTACATACATTAAAAAGCCCACAAGATTCTGATCTTTACTAAATAGTACAAGTCTTAAAGGATTCTTCTCCCTATTTTTTAAATGTAAAATAGCATCTCTATACTCATCACTATAAAAATAATCTAGATCAAAGTCGTTACCATAGGTGGCATTTAGAGATAATTCATTTATGTATTCGTTAAATAGATTCCAGAAGGTTTCTATTTGTGCAGGAGTTTCTGCCAAAGATAGTTGAATGTTATCCATATTTTATTTATCTCCTTAAAAGAGTATGATTTTACAATATTATCTAGTTTATTAGAATATGACTTTACAATATAGTATCTAGCTTATCGGAATAGAATTCTATGGCCATTTTATAACTTTTTATATTTTCATCATTAGAGGTTTCAGCAATATTTTTTAAAAGAAGCTCCATGGCCTTAGAATAATTCCTTAAATTATATAAGGTCATAGAATAAAAGATTTGCAATGCTCTGTTGTCGGGAAATTTATACTGTCCATTTTCAAAAACCTTCTTTGCCTGTGCATATTTTCCTAGAGTCCTGTAGGTGCTTCCCAGTCCGAGAAATGCTCCTTGAAGCTCGAATTCTGGCAGCCCAAGACTAATTGCTTTCTCATAATAAGGTACTGCATCTGCTTCTAAGCCAAGGGAATCATGGCAACAGGCACAATGGTAGTTAATTAATGAATTATCAGGATGTTCTTTAGTTAAGCTAATTAAAGTTTCTTTAGCTTCTTCTAGTTTTCCTGCACTTTTTAGTTCTAATGCTTTGTCTAAAGCTTTCAAAATAAAACCCCCTTTATTTTTTAATAATACTCTCGTAAAGAGTTAGGGTAAAAAAACTTGAGATTATAGGTAGTATAATTCCTATAAAACTAATATTAATGCCATGACCAAGATAGTCTATTGCTCTAAGGCGAGGCAATCTTAGAATAAACGAAAGAAAATAAAAAAATAAGTAATTTGCTAAAATAGTAAGCCTTCCTCTTCTTATTTGTTTTTTTGAATAATCATTGCTTGGTTTTTTTGGTGTTCTGGAATCTTTAACTAAAGAAATACATCCAAAGATTATTAGAGAAATACTAATAACAGCAAATATAATTGCACTCATATGAAATCTCCTTAAAATATAATTACTATTAATGGTACTATATAGCTAGTAAAATGTAAATTATTACATAATAATTCTTGTGCTATATTTATATATTACATTTAAGTTTAATATAACAAGATTACTATGTTAAAATATGGAAATAGGACTGTTTTTATGGTATTATTAATGTAACTTTATTGAGCACAGATTATAATGTTAATTTCATATTGTAGGGGTAGTGAGATGGATATGAAAATTAGTATGGTAGGAGGAATCATTGCAGCAGCCAGTAGCAAATTAGCTCAACCTATGCTTAAGATAGGATCAATTTCAATAATAAAGCGCATAGTCATTTCCTTTCGCCAGGCAGGGATTTTCCCCATTGTAATTGTAACAGGCTTTCAGGAGGAGGAGATAAAATATCAGCTTTCCGGCTATGGAGCAATTTTTATTCATAATGATAGTTATGAAGAACCTCCTTTAATTGATTCTGTTAAAATAGGCTTATCTTATTTAAAGGATAAATGTCAAAAGGCTGTTTTTGCTCCTGTAAATGTTCCTATGTTTTCTCCGGAAACTCTAAGGCTTATGTTAGAAGAAGAGGGGGACATTGTAACACCTTCTTATAAGGGAAAAGGAGGACATCCAATAATGATAGCTTCTGAGGCTTTTTCTGAAATTATTGAATATAGGGGAGAAAATGGCCTTAGGGGTGCGGTGAAATCTATGGGTCTCAGGAGAAAATGGTTGGAGGTAGATGATGAAGGGATTCTTTATAGTGTTCATAACCATGATGATCTTAATAAGCATTTAGAGGATCATAATAAGTCTATTCTCCATCCCTTTATACAAATAACCTTAGAAAAGGAAACATCCTTTTTTAACAGCAGATTAAAGCTTCTTTTATTTCTTATATATGACACTAAGTATGTTCGCAGAGCCTGTGATCAGATGGCTTTATCCTACGGGAAGGCTTGGGATATGCTTAATAAACTGGAGAAAGAAGTAGGTTATCCTGTGGTTCTTCGGAGGCATGGGGGAAAGAGCGGCGGAAGAACTGATCTTACGGAACAAGGGTTTGAGCTTTTAAGAGCCTATCAAGAATTTGAGAATAATGTTTTTAAATATTCTCAAGGAGAATTTCAAAAAATATTTATAAAAAAGGGGTTAATAGAATAAAATCAGCAAGTTCTTTTTAAGAAGAATTTGACCATAAAAATACCTAATTTTATAATTTAATTAATAATATACCTATATAAGGATTATTATCAATTAAATGTAAAATGGGTGTTTTTTTATATTGCATTTGAAGATGTGGTGTATTGAGAGAAAAGATTACTCTCTAGGATAATCTTTTTACAGGCAATATTAATTTACAGGAGGAGAATCTATGGAGGCAATAAGCAAGTCTATAGCTAAAAAAGACCATATTCCAAAGATAAGCGGTAAGTCAATATACGTAGCAGACTACCCTATGGAAGGAGTGCTCATAGGAAGGCTTTTACATTCAACTAAGGCTAGGGCTAGAATTTTGGAAGTAAAGCTACCAAAGCTCCCAGAAGGCTATTTTGTAGTTGATAAAAATGATGTTCCCGGAGAAAATATAGTGCACATAGTTAAGGACGATACTCCGGTTTTTGCTGAAGAAACTGTAGAATATGTAGGTGATCCAATCCTCATGGTCGTTGGTCCTGAGGAAAAGATTATTAATGATATTTTAAAGAATATAGTTGTAGAATATGAAGACCTAGTTCCTATCCTTGACATCCGTGCCTATGATACGGTTTTCTTTGATTATAGCTATGGCAAGGGCGACGTTGCCAAGGCTTTTTTAGATGCGGATAAAATATATGAGGAAGAGTTTGAGACTGGCTATCAGGAGCAGGCCTATTTAGAACCTCAGGGAATGATGGCAGAATATCATAATAATAAAATTACTGTGCATGGCTCTCTCCAGTGTCCTTACTATGTTCATGGAGCTATTACTAAGGCTTTAGGTTTTGAAGATAGCAGGGTTCAGGTTATACAGGATGTTACTGGAGGAGGCTTTGGAGGAAAGGAAGATTATCCTTCCATTCTTGCCTGTCAGGTAGCTGTGGCGGCTATTAAAACAGGTAAGCCTGTTAGAGTAATCTTTGACAGAAGAGAGGATATGGAGTTCACCAGCAAAAGGCATCCTTCTTTATGTACCTATAGAGCAGCCGTTAAGGATGGCAGAGTTACTGCTATGGATATTGATGTTATTTTTAATGCTGGTGCCTATACAACCTTATCTGCTGTTGTGCTCCAGAGAGGAATTATCTGTGCTAACGGAATTTACAATGTGGATAATTTAAAGGTAAGAGGAAGGGCGGTAAAGACCAATACCGTACCCTGCGGAGCCTATAGGGGGTTTGGAGCACCACAGACCTTCTTTGCAGTGGAAATGCTAATGGACCATATAGCTAAGGACTTGGGTATAGAATCCCTTGATTTTAAACTTTCTAACCTTGTTAAACAGGGGGATGCCACCTCTACCAGTGGAAGGTATCACTTCCCAGTTCCAGTGGCTAATATGATAGACGAGATTATTGAGATATCAGATTATAGAAATAAAAGAACATTATATAATGCAAAGGACCAGGGACGCTATCAAAGAGGAATAGGAATGTCAATGTTTTTCCATGGTGCAGGTTTTACAGGCAGCGGTGAAAGAGACTTAATCAAGGCGGTTTTAAGACTTCATAAATATACAGATGGTACTGTTGAAATCCTTGCAAGCAATGCGGATATTGGACAAGGGCTAAAGACTACCTTTTCAAAGATTGCTGCAAATGAACTAAATATACCCCTTGAAAAAATTATAATAGAAAATCCTGATACAGATAGGGTTCCAGATTCAGGTCCTACCGTTGCATCCCGTTCCCTTATGACTGTTGGGGAGCTTATAAGAAGGGCAGCCATAAAGCTTCGGTCACAATGGATTGAAGGGGAGGATCAAGTTGTGGAGGAGCATTTTAAAGAACCAGACTTTGTTATTCCTTTCTATTTAGATAAATTTCAGGGAGATGCTTATCCTACTTATTCCTGGGGAGTCATGACAATTGAAGTGGAAGTAGACACCTTAACAGGAATGAACAAGGTTTTGGGAGCTTGGGGAAACTTTGATGTGGGTACACCAATAGACTACAACATTGTCTTAGGTCAGATGGAAGGAGGCTTTCTTCAGGGGATAGGCTATTCCTCTATGGAGTATATGCATACTGATTCTACAGGCCGAATAAGGAATAATAGCTATAGTGATTATATAATTCCTACCTCTGTGGATGTACCTAACCTCAAGGTAATCCTCCATGTAGAAAAATACCCCCTAGGACCATATGGTGCTAAGGGAGCCGGTGAGCTGCCCCTTGTTGGAGCTCCAGGAGCTTATGTAGAAGCTCTTGAGCAGGCCTTAGGAGGAAGTTTTAATCATGCCCCCTTCACCATGGAAGACACTATGAATTATCTTAGGAGGATGTAAGATGAAGGATATAACATTTATATTAAATGGAAAAGAGGTTTCCTATTCTGGAAATGCAGGGGATAGATTACTGGATGTTCTTCGAGATCATTTTCATCTCACAGGAGTGAAGTGTGGCTGTAGGGAAGGGGAATGCGGAGCCTGTTCCGTGCTTATGGACCATGAGCTAATTAATTCCTGCATGGTTGCAATGGGAAGAGCTCAAGGCTCAAGTATCATAACCATTGAGGGTTATAGTGAAACAAAAAAGTTTTCTGTAATGGAAAAGGCATATTCTGAGCTATCAGCAGTTCAATGTGGTTTTTGCATTCCAGGCATGATTCTTGCAGGAGAGGCACTTCTTTCTAAAAATCCACATCCCACTGAGGAGGAAATTAGAATAGGAGTATCAGGGAATCTATGTAGATGTACTGGATACAATGCGCTTATTAAAGCAATAAATATTGCAGCAAAGGAGGGAGAAGGACTATGGTAAAGGGATATCAACCTACATCCCTTCTAGAAGCATTGAAAATAAGGTCAGAGGAGGAGGTAACACCATATGGAGGGGGCACTGATCTAATGGTAGACCCTAAGGAGGATGCAGTGTACCTTTTTCTAAATAAGCTCCCAGAGTTAAGAGCTATAAAGGGAGAAGAGGGATATATAAAGATAGGTGCTGCAGTTACATTTACAGAGCTTCTAAGGAGTTCTCTAATCCCTAAAATATTGAAGGAAGCTGTAGAGGGTATTGCAGGTCCTGCCATCAGAAACCTTGGAACTATAGGGGGGAATATAGGTAATGGATCAGCTAAGGCAGATAGTGTCCACATACTTTGTGTGGCTGATGCAAAGCTGCGGATTGCAAGCCTTAGAGGTGAAAGAGTTATTGATATAGAAAATTTTTATTTAGATAGAAAAAAGCTGGATTTGGCTTCTGATGAGATAATTGTTGAAGTATTTATACCAAATACAGGTCTTGAGAATTACTATTATCAAAAGGTTGCACAAAGACAGGCCTTAGCAATATCTAGAGTAGCCTTTGCTGGAGTCTTTGCTTTGGAGAAAGATAGAATATCTAAGGTAGCCGTGGCCTTTGGGGCGGTTTCTGGTACAATTCTTCGCTTTAAGGAAATTGAGAAGCTTATGATAGGTAAAACCCTTGAGGAAGCAAGGGGATTTAAGAAGGAGTATATTGAAGCTTATGATAAAGCCACCTCCTTCACAAAGGGACGTGTATCTGCTGAATTTAGAAAGGATGTTTGCTTAAATCTTCTTAAGGATTTTTTTTCTAAAAATGGAATTTAAATTTCTCAACAATGAAAGGGGATTAATCTTTAAATCAGCTTCATTAAAGAAAAATTTAATTTAAAAAGGGGGAGAGGGGAAAATACAACAGATAGCTAGGCCGGTTTAAAGAATTAACCTATACATTAATAACTTTGAATTTATATTTATAAAAAGTATAGGGGGGATTATAATGTTTAAACTCAAGGAAAATGGGACAAATATATCTACTGAGATTTTAGCCGGTTTTACCACCTTCTTTGCTATGGCATACATCATAGTTGTAAACCCATCAATTTTAAGCCAGGCTGGAATGGAATGGGGAGCAGTATTTCTTGCTACTATTATTTCTTCCGTTATAGGTACCGTGGTAATGGGTCTTTTTGCTAATGTTCCTTATGCAGTGGCTCCTGGGATGGGACTTAATGCCTTTTTCGTTTATACCGTTTGTTTTACCCTGAAGTTTACCTGGCAGCAGGCACTTTCTATGGTTTTTATCTGTGGTGTGTTTAATATAGTAATTACAGTAACAAAGATACGAAAGCACATTATTAAGGCAATACCTAGAAGTCTTCAAAATGCTATAGCTGGTGGTATTGGTATTTTTGTTGCCTATATTGGACTATTAAATGTTGGAGTTATTAATTTTGCAGCAGGTGTACCTTCACTTTCTAAGCTTAATCAAGCACCTTTTTGGCTATTTTTATTTGGGCTTGCCCTTACAGTAGTTCTTCTCATAAAAGAAGTAAAAGGAGCTATATTTATAGGTATTGTAGTAACAGCTATATTAGGGATTCCTTTTGGTGTAACTACCACCAGTGATACTATTAGCTTCTCAGAAGCCTGGTCTAAATTGCCTACCACCTTTGGAGCAATATTTACTACCGCAGGACTTGGTTCTTTATTTTCAGATGCAGCTAAACTACCTATGGTTCTTATTACTATATTCTCCTTCAGTCTTTCTGATACCTTTGATACTATAGGTACCTTTATA
>JAEXZL010000197.1 GCA_023451395.1 Bacillota bacterium
TAATTAAATTATTATGGCTATTACGATATCTTTATTACAACTGTATTCCATCAATGGATGGGGGGATTCCCACAGGATGAGGCAAAGGCCTTTGGAGTTATAGCAAATGGTGCTGCAGCAGCACAGCTGGCAGGAGCTACTAAGGTTATAGTAAAGACACCTCATGAAGCTATTGGTATACCTACTAAGGAAGCTAATGCCTTAGGAATCAAAACTACAAAAATGACACTAAACCTATTAAGAGGGCAGAGAATGCCAATGTCCTCAGAGCTTTCTTCTGAGATTGCCATTATAAAGGCTGAAACAAAGTGTATAATTGATAAGCTTTTTGAAATAGGAAGAGGAGACTTGGCTATAGGTACCGTTAAGGGCTTTGAAATGGGAATAATAGACGTACCCTTTGCTCCTAGTAAGTATAATGCAGGAAAAATGATGCCTGCCAGAGATAATGCTGGGGCTGTAAGATATTTAATGTTTGGTAATATTCCTTTTAGTAAGGAACTTATAGATTTTAATAGAGAAAAGCTTCAGCAAAGAGGTAGCTACGAGAGAAGAGCAGTAGGATTTCAGATGACTGTTGATGATATATTTGCAGTTGGCAAGGGAAGGCTTGTGGGCAGACCTGAGGGAATAAGATAAGTAATTTAATTAATAATACTGATAAAATATAGAAAAGGGAAGGTATGTAGCTATGAAAATTGTTGATGTAGTTTGCGCTGCTGGTAGGACAGGCTTTTACTTTGATGATCAGAGAGCAATAAAGAAGGGAGCAGATCATGATGGCTTCACTTACGTAGGGGAACCTGTTACCCAAGGATTTAAAGCAATAAGACAGGCTGGAGAAGCTATAAGTGTTATGCTTATCCTTGAAGATGGACAGGTAGCCTATGGAGATTGCGCTGCAGTTCAATATAGTGGTGCAGGAGGAAGGGATCCACTTTTCCTAGCGTCAGATTTTATTCCTATTATAGAAAAATATATTGCTCCTAAGCTCATAGGACTTGAGCTAATTTCTTTTAAGGAGTTGGCTGAGAGCTTTGATAGTATGAAAATTCAAGGAGAAAGATTGCATACTGCTATAAGATATGGAATAACCCAGGCACTTCTAGATGCTGTAGCAAAGGCTAGAAAGGTGACTATGGCAGAGGTGGTTAAGGAGGAATACCAAACAGGGGTGGCTATAGGAAGAATACCTATTTTTACTCAGTCTGGAGATGATAGATACGTTAACGCTGATAAGATGATAATAAAGGGCGCTGATGTTATTCCTCATGGACTCATTAATAATGTGGCAGAGAAGCTTGGGTATGAAGGAGAGCTGTTACTTCAATATGTTTCCTGGCTTAGAGATAGGGTTATGCAGCTTAGAAATACTGAAGATTACAATCCTGTCCTTCATATTGATGTTTATGGAACCATAGGAACAATTTTTGATAATGATATGGAAAAAATGGTGGAATATTTTAGGGTTCTGGAAAAGGCAGCAAGCCCATTGATTCTTAGAATAGAAGGACCTATGGATTTAGAGGAACGAGAGAAGCAGATGAAGGGCTTAAGTGAGCTTACGGCAAGGCTTAAGGAGGAGAATATTAAGGTTTCTATAGTAGCAGATGAGTGGTGTAATACATATGATGATGTAGTATATTTTGCTGATAACAATGCAGGAGATATGCTTCAGGTTAAAACACCTGACCTTGGAGGAATTAATAATACTATAGAAGCGCTTCTTTACTGTAGAGAAAAGGGCATAGGAGCATATTGTGGGGGGACCTGCAATGAAACAAATAGAAGTGCCGAAGTATGCACAAATATTGCTATGGCTTGTGGAGCTGCTCAGGTATTAGCTAAGCCAGGTATGGGTGTGGACGAAGGCTTTATGATTGTTAATAATGAAATGAATAGGGTAATTGCCCTTGTAAGTAGAAGAAATAGATAATAAAATTAGGCTATAGCCCTTGAGTTTAAAAGAGCTCAAGGGCTAAAGATATTATAAATGAGGTGAAGCCTGTGAAAGAAATTCATATAAATACTATTATTTCTGAAGTTGCTAGACTATGCGTAGATACAAACTACTATTTGGGTGAGGATGTAAAAGGTCGTCTTGAGCTAGCAAAAAAAGAAGAAAGCTGGCCAATAGCTAAGGATATCCTTGATAGTATACTAAAGAATGCGGATATAGCAAAGAATGAAAGAATGCCAATGTGTCAGGATACAGGTATGGCATGTGTCTTTGTGGAGCTTGGACAAGAAGTTCATATAGTAGGAGGAACCTTAAATGATGCTATAAATGAAGGGGTAAGGCAAGGCTATTCTAAGGGATATCTTAGAAAATCTGTGGTAAAGGATCCCTTAAGGAGAGTAAATACCGGCGATAACACCCCTGCTGTTATATATTATGATTTGGTAAAGGGAGATAGCTTAACTATAACCGTAGCACCCAAGGGCTTTGGATCAGAAAATATGAGTACATTAAAAATGCTTAAGCCTTCAGATGGGCTGGAAGGGGTTAAAAACTTTGTATTAGACTCAGTAAGGAAGGCAGGACCAAATCCATGTCCGCCAATTATCGTAGGAGTTGGTATTGGGGGAACCTTTGATA
>JAEXZL010000199.1 GCA_023451395.1 Bacillota bacterium
TGTCCTTTTTATTCTTTAAGAATTTTAGGAAGCTCAATATTAAACATAGTTTCAGTATCGGTAGATACTAGTCTTATCTGCCCCTTATAGCTTGAAACCAGCTCTTTTACAATGTAAAGCCCCATGCCTTCCCCTCTATTCCCCTTAGTAGTAAAGCCCTCCGTAAATATCTCCTTAGTGATTTCATCAGGTATTTTAGGCCCATTATTTCTTACGGAAAACTCTAAATTTGATAAATCCTCACTTATCTCAATATACAGCTTTTTATCGCCACAAACTCCTTCTAAGGCATAGATAGAATTGTCTATTAGGTTTCCTGCAATGCGGCAGAATTCCCAAGGGGGCATTACCAGCTCCTTGAGGTCTGAGGTTATGGAGATTTCCATGTCGATATCCTTTTCCTCAGCTAAATTGAGCTTAGCCTGTAAAAGAGCATTTACAGCAGGTTCTGAGGTCTTTAAGGCCTTATTAACCTTTAATATATCCTTATACACAGGTTCCATGTACTTAAGGGCTTCCTTTGCCTCTCCCAGCTCCAAAAGTCCATAAACCACCTGAATATGATTTAGATAGTCATGCCTCTGAGCTCTTATGGTTTTATTAAGATTCCTAAGATCATTTATACTAGCCACCATTCCCTGTCTTTCACCCTTGCTGTACATCATAAAATAAAGACTTCCCACAGATAAAAGACTATTTATAGCCATGGTTAGAACAATAACATATAAAAGGCCGCTTAGGGATTTTAGCTTGTCTCCAGAGCCGCTATTAAGGATAAGAAGCACCGTTAAAATAAGCTGAATAACATTTACAGCCAGGGTGCTTATAACAATTTTTTTACCTATATCAGTGGTTCCTCTCATATTAACTCCTCACCTTGAATAATTAATAAAATGCCTTCTTTAATTATAGCATAAATCTCACTGTTTCTCTCATTCCTATCTATGCCTTAGCGTGGAAAACTCCCCATTCCCATATTTATAAATGTATAAATTAAATATACCTTTTTACTCCTTTAACTATTTATTAAGCTTAAAATATTCATCTATACCAGAGGCAATCCCCTCTACTAGCTTTTTCTGGTACTCCTTTGTTGCCATAAGCTTATCTTCCTCTGGGTTACTCATAAAGCCCATTTCTACTATTGTTACAGGTACTTTTGACCAGTTTAATCCTGTCATTGTATCTGTTTCCCATACCCCCTTGCTATTTGCCTGAGTACTACTCAACATGCTCTTTAAGATGCAATCAGACAACACTCTGCTATCCTTATATATACCTCCTACATAGGGATTATTCTTTGTAGGACATATAGTCATAATTCCATTATCCTTAGGATTATCAGAACCATTGGCGTGTATTCTTACAGCTATGTCCGCCTTGGAGTTATTTGCAATCTCTGCTCTTTCCATATTGCTGATATTAACATCATTATTTTCTCGAATCATAATAACCTCATAGCCTCTATTCTTAAGCTCATCTCTTAATTTCAAAGTTACCATAAGGTTTAACTCATATTCCTTCAAACCACTTGCCTTACCTGTAGTGCCAGAGGCTACCTTTGCCTTGGTTTCAGCTGATCCTGGCCCCAAAGGCTCTTTTTTACTATTTCCCTTAGACTGATGCCCAGCATCTAGGGCAATAATCTTACCTTTTGTGATCTTTTCGCCCTTTTGAGGCGTTTCTTTTTCTTGCTCCTTAGGTGTTTCCTTTTCTTTCTCTAAAGGTGCAACTGCTCCAGATGCTTCCTTTTCTTCTTCCTGTGAAGGGATTTCTGCAACATCCTTTGTATCATTTTCCTTATTCACCTTTGAATCATTCTCCTTATTCACAGCTTCCTCATCCTTGATATAACTGGAAATCTCTTTCTGAGTATTATCACTAGGGACTTCCTTTATATCCCCTTGGCAGCCTACAATAAATATTGAAATAATTACTAGTGATATTAATAATCTTTGTGCTTTCATACATACACCTCTCTATAATGGATTCAAACTATACAAACTGTGTATATGTCTATTTTAAACTATTTTCGTATAATTAATTAGCTATCTTTAGATATCCCTATTGTTCCTAAGGATTGTTTTCAGGACTAGGAGAATAACATAAGTAAACAGGATCATTTAATAAACTATAAAGGAAATGCATTCTATTACCCTTTTATGCTATAATCTTAAGAGGATTTTTAAACATAAAGGAGAGGATTTAATGTCCTGTAAATTTTATTTATTAAGCGGTAAGAGCAAAAGAACAAAACAGGGTCATCCCTGGATTTATACCGATGAAATAGATGCCTATGATGGCGAATATATAAATGGAGATATTGTAGAGGTTTATAGCTCTAAAGGAGAATTTTTAGGAAAGGGCTATATTAATGATGCCTCAAAAATGGCTATTAGAATATTAACAAGGGATATTAATGAAGTTATTAACTATAATTTCTTTAAAAAGCGCTTCAAAGAGGCTTGGACTTACAGGCAGGACGTTATAGACACCTCCAGCTGTCGCTTTATCTTTGGAGAAGCGGATTTTCTTCCAGGCTTAACTATAGATAAATATGAAGACTACTATGTAATTCAAATTTCCACCTTAGGAATGGATAAATATCGTGACCTTATAGTAAAGCTTTTGGTGGATGAGTATGGTGCTAAAGGCGTATACGAAAGAAGCGACATATCAACTCGTGAGCTTGAAGGCTTAGAGCAAAAAAAGGGATTTTTAACTGAAGCCTTTGATACTAATGTAATTATCACTGAAAATGGAGTTAAATATCTAGTAGATTTAGCAGAGGGCCAAAAGACTGGTTTCTTCTTAGACCAAAAGGATAATAGGAGGGCAATACATAAGATTTGCAAGGATAAAACTGTACTAGACTGCTTTACTCACACAGGCTCCTTTGCACTAAATGCTGGTATTGCAGGAGCAAAATCTGTTTTAGGTGTAGATGTCTCCCAACATGCAGTAGATTGGGCTACAAAAAATGCAGAGCTTAATAATCTTCAGGAAACAGTAAAATTTGAAAAGCACAATGCCTTCGATGTCCTCCCTGAGTGGGCTAGAGAAGGAAAGGAATTTGACGTGGTAATCTTAGATCCTCCGGCCTTTACAAAATCTAAGGACACCATTTTAGGAGCCAAAAGAGGCTATAAGGAAATAAACCTTAGAGGTCTTAAAATGGTTAAAAAAGGAGGCTACCTAGTTACCTGCTCCTGCTCCCACTACATGAATGAGGAGCTCTTTAAGCAAACCATTGCTGCTGCAGCCAAAGATGCCAAGAGACAGCTTCGTCAGGTGGAATTTAGAACACAGTCACCAGATCATCCAATACTTTGGAGCTCTGATGAATCTTATTATTTGAAGTTTTATATATTCCAGGTTATATAATAAAATGCTCTAAAATTTTTAATGAGGTGTGCTCTAAGTATTTAGTGCACACCTCCTTTTAATAAATAAAAAGTCAGAGAGAATATCTCTGACTTTCTACCAAAATTAAATTAATTTATTATCTTAATAATTGAAGAACGTTCTGTGGCTGTTGGTTAGCTTGTGCAAGCATAGCCTGAGCTGCCTGATTAAGGATGTTGTTCTTTGAGAAGTTCATCATTTCCTTAGCCATATCAACATCTCTTACTCTTGACTCTGCTGCTGTTAAGTTTTCAGAAGCATTGTTTAAGTTAGCGATTGTATGCTCCAATCTGTTTTGGTTTGCACCAAGCTTGGAACGAGCAGCTGAAGTTTTTCCAATTGCAGTGTCAACTAAAGCAAGATTAGTATCATGGCTATCAGCTGTAGTTACATCAACGGCATCAGTTCCTAAATGTGCTGAACTAAAGCCTTCAGCAGCTGTTCCTGAGTTAATAGTTATATCAAGAGACTGGGTAATATTTGCGCCTATCTGTAATTTACCTTGGTAGTTACCATCTAAAAGTTTCTTGCCATTAAATGCAGTTCTCTCGGAGATTCCAGTTAATTCAGCATTTAATTCTGTTATTTCATCCTGTATTGCTTGTAAGTCAGTTGCTTCTTGAGTTCCTTCATTACCGGATTGAACAACTAATTCTCTCATTCTCTGAAGAATAGAATGAGTTTCATTTAAAGCACCTTCAGCAGTTTGAATTAAAGAAATACCATCTTGAGAGTTTCTTGAAGCCTGATCAAGACCTCTTATCTGGCCTCTCATTTTTTCGGAGATAGCAAGACCTGCAGCATCATCTCCAGCTCTGTTTATTCTAAGACCTGAAGAAAGCTTTTCCATAGCCTTTCCTGAGTTAGTGTTGTTTATACCCATATTTCTATGAGCATTCATAGCATTAAGATTGTGATTAATAATCATTATAAAATTCCTCCTTGAATTTTAATTGGACATCCTTGTCCTAATTTTTTAGTGTAAATCTTATATTTATTTGTTTAGAATTTATATAAGTTTTACCTTTGTACTTAATATTTCGTAGGCAATTTATGAAGCTTAATAGGTTATTAAAAAAAATTTAAAAAAATCAGTGCGTATCTTATATCGAGGATACGCACTGTTAAAGTTCATTATTTTTTTAAAAGAAGCCTATGTAATTCTTCCTTTTCGTCCTTATTCTTTAAATACTTTTCTGGCACAACTATAGCTGCTCCGTTT
Organism: Bacillota bacterium; assembly: GCA_023451395.1. GTDB lineage: Bacteria > Bacillota > Clostridia > Clostridiales > Clostridiaceae > JAEXZL01. Next base: position 4,628 of record JAEXZL010000199.1, read on the forward strand.
TCCAGCACCAAACAAAAATGATTTTTGTATTCAAAGGCCTCCTCCACATCTCCCAATGGATAGGTTTTGGTGTTCTTTCCTGAGCCAACAGTAAGCTCTGTCTCGTCCACCTTAAGGGTTATTTCCTTATTAAAGCTGTCCTTTGCATTGGCCATTTTATTTCTCATGGCTTTTTTTCTTCTTTTGGCGTAGTAGACTCTGAAATAGGTAAGGCTAAGTATGGTCATAAGCAATGATAACCCTGTGATAATAGCCAAGAGTATGTTGGTTTGTCCAAGTTCCTTTACCCGTAAAAAGTTGTCTAAAGCATATAATGTGCAAAGTAAAAACAAAAAGGCAAGGATATAGCTCTTTCTGCTTACAGACCTTTTATATCTATCACTTTTTGTGATGGTATAAATAAAACAGTCTACACAATCCTCCAAGGTATTTTTGTAAGTAATTTCTACCATAAGTATTACCCCTCTCACTAAAATCCCTTATAACCCATAAATTCCTTAAGATTATTATAAGCTGAAATTAGCAAGGTAACAACTACTTATCCTTAGTGCTTTTATTGTAATTTTCTTCTAAAGGAAGCTCTATCTTAAATACTGTTCTTCCCTCTAAGCTGTCTACAGAAATAACTCCTCCATGAAGCTCAATTATGCTCTTTGTAATGGCAAGGCCAAGTCCTGAACCGCCGCTGTCTCTATTTCTTGACTTTTCAACCCTATAAAATCTATCAAAAATATAAGGAAGCTCAAGGGCTGAGATTGTTTCTCCATAGTTTACAAAGGATATCTCTGCCTTGTCTCCTGTTCTTTTGCTGTAAAGATCTAAATATCTTCCTTCTTTTCCATATTTCATAGCATTGGTAATTAAATTTTCAAAAGCTCTTACAAGCTTATTTGCATCTCCTGATATAAGAAGTTTATCCTCAGAAAAAAATGTTCTTCCTTCCATTCCTGCGGAGGTAAACTGGTAATTGAATTGAGCCATTATCTGCCCCAATAGCTCCACTACATCTATGGTTTCTCTGGATAGCCTTTCTGTGTAATTTTGCATTTTAGTCAATTCAAAAAGATCCTGAATAAGAATATTAAGACTCTTAGATTTCTCGTAGGCTATGCTTACATAATATCTAAGCTGAAGCTCATCTCTGTATTTATCTTCCTCTACAAGGCTTAAATATCCCATAATTGAGGTTAAAGGCGTCTTTAAATCATGGGATACATTGGTTATCAAATCGTTCTTTGTTTGCTGTGCCCTCTTCTCCTCTAGGGTAATATTTTTTAAGTCTACAACTATCTTATTTATATTATCAGCCAGTCTTCCTATATTATCACTGCCATCTACCTCAATTATTTTATTCAGGTTTCCCCCAGCC
>JAEXZL010000170.1 GCA_023451395.1 Bacillota bacterium
CTTTTATATCTTGCACATAAAAAATATACTAATATAAAGGGCGGTTTTATACACGTACCTTTCATACCACAGCAGGTAGTTGACAAAAAGAGTACACCTTCCATGGCCTTAGAGGATATAGTGAAATCCTTAGAGGCGGCAATAAAGGCTGCTGTAGAAAACTCTGAAGATATAAAGGAAATTGGCGGAACTATTTGCTAATATTCTTGTATAGTTTAAAGATTATATGAAGCAGGAGAGAATATTAATTCTCACTTGCTTCTTTTTTTATGTTTTATAAATTAATTTAGACAATAATTAAAAAAATTCAGCAAATAATGCTCAAAAATCGTTAAATTTAATATATAATTTATAATATATAGTTTAATTACATTGTCATAAGGTTAAATCTTTTGGGAATTATTTCGATACTAAAGATATACTAAAAAGACTGCTCCATGGCTTTAGATTTTATTCTGTTTATGATATAAAGCTGTGGAAAATAAGAAGTGGGGGATGGGGATTTTGAAAAATAAAGTAATAGCGATTTTTTTGGCATTAGCCATAGTAAGTGGACAACCCCTAATAGTTATGGCAGAGCCAAATAAAGAAAATGTTGTAGAAGAAACTAGGAATGATTTGGAGGATATTGAAGCTTATTTGGGGAAAATAGAGGATAAGCTGCGAGCTTTGGATGAAGAGATACTTACTGCACAGCAAAATATTGATAAAAATGAAGAGGAAATAAGGACTTTAAAAAATGAAATTGATGAAGCTAAAGAAAAAACTGAAGCACTTAAGATTGAGATAGCAAAAAAGGAAGAGCTTTTAGGTCGTAGGATTAGGACAATATACAAAAGTAACAGATTCAGCGAATATATCTCTATTTTTCTAAACTGTAGTGGTTTTAGCGATTTTATAACAAAGATTAAGGCTGTGAACATTATTATAGAAAATGAACAGGAACTTATACAGGAGCTTACAGAAAGCAGAGAATATCTTAATGAGCTCCAAAGGAAATTAGAGGAAAAGTCTAATGAAATTCAGCTTCTTAAGAAGGAAAATGAAGAGAAGCTAGTACTTCTTATGGATAAAAAGGATGAGCAGAATCAGCTGCTAGAAAAAGCAAAGGAAGAGCGTTCTAAGGTTAAAGTGGATTTAAGGGAACAGGAGGAGGCTTTAGTTGCCTTCCCAATAGGTGTAATTAATAATAGTGCATCCAGTGATAGGGAAATAGAAGAATCAATAGCAACCATAAATAGATTAAGATCTTCTATAGTGACAGATAGTGTTGATAAAAAGATAGAGCAGGCTAGGGCTAAAGGGGAAAAAATCCTTAAAGAAAGAAAAGAAGAGAGAAAAAAGCAGGAAGAGGAAAGGAAAAAGCAGGAAGAGGAGAAGAAGAAGCAGGAACAGGAAAATAATAAGCCTGATAATAGCGGAAATACTGGCGGAACAGGTAATAATGGGGGATCTGGATCAAATAACAACTCCAATCCTGGAGGCAGCGGCGGAGGTTCCAATTCTCCTGAGGAGGGCTCTGTAACAGGGGTGGACATAGTAAACTATGCATATAAATTTTTAGGGGTAAAGTATGTATGGGGAGGTACAACTCCCGATGGTTTTGATTGTTCAGGACTTACCCAATATGTATATAGGCACTTTGGATATAGGACAGGCCGTACAACCTCTGATCAGATATATGCAGGAATAGCAGTATCCCAAGGCAGTCTTAAGGCTGGTGATTTAGTTTTTACTAGTAGTGGACATGTAGGTATATATGTAGGTGATAATAGGATGATTCATGCCCCTCAAACAGGAGATGTGGTGAAGGTATCTAAAATATGGAGCTTTTATGCTGCCAGGAGATTGATATACTAGATATGTAATTAAGAAGCAGCCCTTTTTGCACAGGGTTGCTTTTTAATAGCGTAAATCCTAACTTTTATAATATGTAATATTCTATACAGGTGCTATAATATATCATATGTCATAATTTGGGGCTTAGCGGAAGTCGATTTGGAGGGTATTAAAATGAAACTTATAATTAGAAGCTTAAAAAAGAAATTTGAAGAAAAAGAGGTCTTAAAAAATATTAATTTTGACTTTGAAAAAGGTAAAATTTATGGACTTTTAGGGAGAAATGGTGCAGGAAAGACTACCTTCTTTAATTGCATCAACGAAGATATAAAAATAGATGAAGGTAGCTTTTATATTGAAGAGAAGGATGATCAGAGAAAAATAGGCAGTGATGATATTGGTTATGTTTTGTCTACTCCAGTAGTGCCAGAATTTTTAACAGGAAGAGAATTCTTAAAGTTCTTTATAGAAATAAACGAGGAAAAGATTCAGAATAAAAAAACTATAGATGAATATTTTGATTTTATGAAAATAGATAAAGAAGATAGGGACAAGTTGTTAAAGGATTATTCTCATGGAATGAAAAATAAGATGCAGCTTTTAGTTAATCTTATAGCTAATCCTTATATCCTTCTCCTAGATGAACCTCTCACCTCCTTTGATGTGGTGGTGGCAGAAGAAATGAAGGAAATGCTTATAGAAATAAAATCAGAGCACATAATAATCTTCTCTACTCATATCATGGAGCTTGCCCTTGATTTATGTGATGAAATTGTAATTTTAAATAATGGAGTTTTAGAGGAAATTGAGAAGGAAACTCTAAATAATGATGAGTTCAAAAAGAAGATTATTTCTGCACTTAAGGGGGATATCAATGATTAACACCTTTATTACTTCCTTTAAGCTGAAAAACACCTATAAGGTTAATGGGATAATATATTCCTTAAAGCAGCTTCCAATTATAAAAAAACTTCTTCCTTCTTCTTTATATGGCAGCAGGGGACTTAAGACCTTTGCAAATATAATGAGTGGATTTATGGAGCTTGGAGGAATATTTCTAGGTAAGGCTTTGTATTTACTAGTGTGTGTATTTCTTCCCCTTGGCTTATTAAAAGCAGATAAGGGTGAATCCTTTGTCCATCTGTGTATATTTTTATCCCTGGCAGGAGGGCTGTTAAATACCCAGCTATTTAATCCTACCAAGGATAAATATTATGCTATAGTTCTTATGAGGATGGATGCAAAAAAATATACCCTTGCTAACTATTACTATTTTTTATTAAAGATTGTTATAGGTTTTCTGCCTTTCTCACTGATTTTTGGTGCGTTATCAGGGGTTTCATTGGCTATATGCTTTATGATTCCCGTATTCGTAGCAGAGGTAAAGGTCATATTTGCTGCCTTAACCTTGAAGAAATATACTAAAACCCAAAAGATTAAAAATGAGAATCTCCCAGGGCCTATTCTATGGACATTAACAGCTCTTCTTCTTATTGCAGCTTATCTTCCTCCATATTTAGGTGCTGCTTTAGGAGAAGGTGTGCTTGTAGCGCTTTTAATTTTGGGACTTATAGCTTCAATAATTTCTCTAAAGTATATTAGAGGCTTTAAAGATTATAAAAGGATATATAAGGAGCTTCTTACAGAGAATAACCTCATATTTAACAGTAAAAGTAAGGTTCAGGAAATTACTAAAGATACTTATCTTAAAAAGATAGATATTGATCCTATAGAAACCAGCAGTAAAAGAGGTTATAAGTATTTTAATGAATTATTTGTAAAAAGGCACAGAAAAATACTTACAAAGTCTGCAAAGAGAACTGCAGTTATCATTACAGTAATTATAATTATTACAGCCACTCTATGTATTTTCAATGAAGATATAAGGGAAGCAGTAAACGGATTAATGCTTACCTTTTTGCCATATTTTCTTTTCTTAATGTATATGATAAATCCAGGAAAGAATGTAACACAGGCAATGTTCATAAACTGCGATAGTAGTATGCTTTCCTATAGGTTTTACAGGCAGCCTAAGATAATTTTACTGCTGTTTACCGAGAGGCTTAAGTCACTTATATTAATTAATATGATTCCTGCTTCTGTTATTGCATTAGGACTTCCAATCCTTTTATATATAACAGGAGGTACAGACAATTTTCTAAATTATATTTTGCTTTTTACTTCTATTATAGCTATGAGTGTGTTTTTCTCAGTGCATAATTTAGTGATGTATTATCTTCTTCAGCCCTATAATATCAATATAGAAGTTAAAAGTGCTGCTTATAGCATAATTAGCTCTGTTACTTATTTTATCTGTTATTTTGCCATAGGCAAGAACATTCCTACATTAACCTTCGGAAGCCTTATAATAGCCTTTTCGGTAATTTATGTTGCTGTAGCTTTGGTACTTGTTTATAAATTTGCACCTAAGACCTTTAAGATTAGACAATAATTAAAGAGAACCTATAAAAATAAATACTAAATACAATAACGGTAAAAAGCAGAATTATATTTAAATATTCTGCTTTTTTTAGTGGAAAATTTATCTCTTTAGATGTATAATTATTAATAATATTTGCATAAATATACAAAACAACATTCTAACCAATTTCAGGAAAATATAAATGCTTAAAGAGGAGTAATATATGAAAATAAAAGAATTTAAGGTAGAGCAGTGGATGAATGAGATGGAAGTGGGAGCAAAATATAATATAGCAGAAAGCTGTGCAGAGCCAATGTCCATTAATGAGCTTTTAGATCTTACAGGAATTGATAAGGAAAAATATATAAAGAATCTTTTAGACATGAAGCTTACCTATGGAGATATAAAAGGGATGCCAAGGCTTAAGGAGGGCATATCCAAGCTTTATGAGGATATTAAGGAAGAGGATATAATAACCACCCATGGAGGAATAGGTGCTAACCATCTGATTTTATACACCTTGGTAGAGCCAGGTGATGAGATTGTATCACTACTTCCCACCTATCAGCAGCTATATTCTATACCTGAGTCCATAGGAGCGAAGGTTAAAATACTCAAGCTTCTTCCGGAAAATAACTTTCTTCCAGATATAAATAAGCTTAAGAGCTTAGTGACATCTAATACAAAACTCATATGCATTAATAATCCAAATAATCCTTCAGGAACCTTAATACCAGAGGAGCTTTTAAAGGAAATAGCAGAGGTTGCTAAGTCTGTAGGAGCCTATATTCTTTCAGATGAGGCCTATAGAGGCCTGAACCATGACGGAAGCTATGGTAAATCCATTGTGGATATTTATTCTAGGGGAATAAGCACAGGAAGCATGTCTAAGGTCTTTTCTTTGGCAGGATTAAGGCTTGGCTGGCTTGTAACTAAGGATAAAGAATTAATAAAGGAGTGCATGAACAGAAGGGACTACAGTACTATAAGCTGCGGGATGATTGATGAAGCTCTGGGAGCCCTTGCTCTAAAGTATAAGGATAAGATTATTGAAAGAAACAGTAAGTTATTAAAAGTTAATGGAGAGATATTGGATGAGTGGATAGAAAAAGAACCACACATGTCCTATATAAAACCCCAATCTGGAACCATTACTTTAATATTTTATGATTTGCCAATACCCTCAAAGGATTTTTGTATAGATCTTTTTAATAAAACAGGGGTACTGCTAACTCCTGGCTCATGCTTTGAATTAGAGAACTGTATGAGAATAGGCTTTGCTGGTGATAGTGAAGTGCTTATTAAGGGTTTAAATAAGCTTTCAGAATATCTTAAAAGCTTAGCATATAAGAAAAAAGCTGTAGTTTAAAATTTGAAAAACTATTAAAAGGAGCGATGTTTATGAAAATCTCAATTATACTTGAGATTTTTAAAACGCCGCTCCTTATAAACTCATGAATAACTATTTAAGCTTCTGAAGCTCCTTGTCTAAGGCTATCCAGTCCTCCTCATAGGTTTTGTGGAAGGCTGCACTTTGATTATAGGTCAAGGAAGAAGGATGATACATGGGAAAGATATACCTTTGAAGCTCTTCGTTAAAATAAAGCTTTCCGTGACATTCTCCTATGGATTTAAAGGAGGTAACCCTTTTTAAAGGAACATTTCCTAAGGTGACTATAACCTTTGGATTAGTATATTTTATTTCCATATCTACTACTTCTCTAAAAAGCTCAATTTCCTTAGGTTTAGGAGTTCTGTTACTCACAGTCTGCCTTCCGGATTTTGATGTTTTATATTTAATGGGACGAAGGAAGCAGCTATTAGTTATTCTTATTTCCTCTCTCTTTAATCCTAATATATCTAAATACTTTTGAAAATTCTTTCCTGCAGCACCTACAAAGGGCTTTCCTTCTTCAATCTCTTTTTTACCAGGTGCTTCTCCTAGAAATAGAATAGGACTTGGCATAGGACCGTCTCCGGTAATCCATCCTCCGGTAGCTTCCTCTGTATAATTTTCCGCAATTTCCTTTATTTTTTCTCTTAAGTTTTCCTGTTTATCCATAAATCCTCCTTGTATATATAAATTTACTAATCCACAGAAACCATAGGCTGATAGAAAACTTCTGTGGATAAGTACAAATAATATTTAAGGTACTGTTAATAACTATAATACCAAAAAAAATAGAGGATATTCCTGCAATAGTATTAATTTTACTGAATATTTCCATTGCCATATTGAAGGGGAAGGGCTTTTATATTAATATTATTAGGAGAAAAGGGGATGATTATGAACAGAAGAAAAGGAAAAATCATAGCTTTTATACTACTTATTTTATGGATGATTGTTATTTTTGCCTATTCAGCCATGCCTGCAGATATATCTGATGAAAAAAGCCGATTTGTGGTTATGCTCTTGAGCTTTTTAGGATTAAATACTGAAGGGGCTTTAGGAAATATAGCAAATTATATAGTAAGAAAGGGAGCTCATTTTACCGAGTATGCTATATTATTCTTACTAGCTTATAATCTTATGAGATATTATGTAAAGCTTAGTAAGGCGCTGTTAGCATCTCTTTTGTTGGTATTTTTCTATGCCTGTACCGATGAGATTCATCAGCTTTTTGTTCCTGGAAGAGCGGGACGATTTTCTGATGTGCTAATAGATACTGCTGGGGGAGCCTTTGCTATGATGCTTACCTATATTTTTTATTACCTGCAAAAGAAGAAGAGAAGATTTAAAAGGTCTTAAGAAAATTCTTGTAATACTAAAATAATAAGGCAGGTGAAATAATGAAGCTTATTTCAATAAGAAAAAATCCTGAATATAAAGAGGAAGCCATTAAATATTTTCAGAGTAAGTGGGCTAATGAAAATAGCAAAATGGTATATGAGGACTGTATAAAAAACTGTATTACTGCTAAAAATCCCTTACCTCAGTGGTATTTGCTCCTGGAGGAGAACAAGATAATAGGTGGTGCTGGACTAATCACCAATGATTTTATAAGTAGAATGGATTTATACCCTTGGTTTTGTGCTGTATATATTGAAAAGGATTTTCGAGGGCATTCTTATGGAAGTATACTTTTAGAAAGAGCTAAGGAGGATGCTAAAGGTAATGGATTTACCTCGCTGTATTTATGTACAGATCATGTTGGTTATTATGAAAAATATGGCTTCAAGTTTATAGCTACTGGGTATCATCCCTGGGGAGAAAGCTCTAGAGTCTATGAGGCTACATTATAAAAGAAACTTTTCAAAGAGAGAAAAATATATTCCTGTGTTAAGGAAAAGAAGGGGAGGCTTTGCCTCCTTTTAAGCTTTTAATGAGGAATAATTAGTTTTACATGGTTATTTATCTATATAAAATTGATAAAAACCTTTAATTAACAATAGCGAAAAAAATATCCATATATGATTGATAAATATCATATATAAGGGGTATGAAATTATTAATAATTTATAAACTAAGTGCTTTAATTAACGTTATAACAATGGAAAGCTTTTCATTTTGAAAATTGTTCTTTAAAGAATTGGATATTCGGTATAGAATTAATATATTAATAGATGTTAAGCCTTGTACATAATAAAGCAATATTAATCATTATGAAAATTAAAGGGTAAGCTTCCCTTTAAGTATGAAAGGATGAAAATTATGGAAATTAGAGTGATGAAAAACAGCAATCCTAAGGAAAAGCCTTCACCAGATAATCCCTTAAAATTTGGATCAATATTTACTGATCACATGTTTGTTATGGATTATAATGGAGAACAAGGCTGGCATAATGCACAGGTAGTACCCTATGATAACATTAGTTTATCTCCTGCTTCTATGGTATTTCACTATGGACAAGAGATGTTTGAAGGCTTAAAGGCTTATAAGACAAAGGATGGCAGAGTATTGTTGTTCAGACCTCAAAAAAATATTGAAAGAGCTAATCAGTCTAATGAAAGGCTTTGCATACCGGCTATTCCTGAAGATGACTTTTTACAGGCATTAAAGACTGTAGTAGATATTGATAGAGACTGGATACCCACTAAGAATGGGACTTCACTTTATATTAGACCTTTTGTTATAGCTACTGATCCCTTTTTAGGAGTTAGACCATCGGACACATACAAGTTTATAATTCTTTTATCACCAAGTGGTCCATATTATCCTGAAGGACTTAATCCTGTGAAGATATGGGTTGAGGATGAATATGTTCGAGCAGTTAAGGGAGGCATTGGAGCAGCAAAAACTGGAGGAAACTATGTAGCCAGCATGAAGGCTCAGGAAAGGGCACATAGTGAGGGATATTCTCAAGTGCTTTGGTTAGATGGTATTGAAAGAAAGTATATTGAAGAGGTTGGAGCCATGAACATCTTCTTTAAGATAGATGGAAAGGTGATTACTCCTATGTTAAATGGAAGCATCCTTCCTGGAGTAACTAGAGCTTCTACCTTAGACCTATGCAAAGAATGGGGCTATCCTGTAGAAGAGAGAAGAATTTCCATTGAAGAAATTCATGAAGCCTATGAAAAGGGCCTTTTAGAGGAAATCTGGGGTACAGGTACTGCTGCGGTAATATCTCCAGTAGGCGAGCTTAGATGGAATGACCATCATATGGTTATTAATGAAGGTAATATAGGAGAGTTAAGTCAAAAGCTCTATGATACAGTTACAGGAATTCAATGTGGAAATCTTGAAGATAAGCACAATTGGACTGTAGAAGTTAAATAGTGTATAAATAAAAAAGCAAGGCTGCAATTTATATAAATTGCAGCCTTGCTTTTTTATTTATAAAATTATTAGTTTTATTTTAATTTTCTCTCTTTAAGCTTGTTATAGTGCTTTTTTGTAATAATATATATATAAGTTGTGCAATAGTTGTGCAACACTTTGGTATTTTACCTTGGAGAGAAAAAGAGTATTAATATAAGTGAGGAGGAAATATGAAGGATAGAGAAAAGGAAATATTAGATTTTATTATTGAAAAAGAAAGAGTATCTTTGAAGGAGCTCCTAGATAAATTTCAAATTTCCAAAAGAACTTTATATTACGACCTTAAGTCAATAAACCAGCAGATACAAAGGCATGGTGAGATTCAAAATATTGATCATAAGTTTTCCTATGTTGGAAGCAGTTCAGAGATAGGTAGCATAGATAAAAATGCTCAAGAGAAGTTTTTAGATATAGAATATAGGAAAAACTATATACTATATGAGATATTAAATGGCAGCGAAATTACTATTGATAAGCTTTCCTTAATCATGGATTTATCTAGGAATACTATAGTTCAAACCATAGATGGTATAAAAAAGGATCTTTCTATGACTGGTGTTGGACTAGTGTATGATAAGGGATACAAGCTTCTTGGCAGTGAAAGAAAAATTAGGGATATTTTTATAGTCTTAATGCAGGAGGATAGCGGATTACTATCAGACTTAAGCTCTGAGGTTCTCTCCTTTGACAAAAAAAACAATCTAAAGCTTACGGATTATTCACTTGCTAACCTTACTAAATTTGTGAGATTTATAAACAGGAGAATTGAAGGAAATGAAATTCTTAAGGAATATGATGAGCTTGAAGAAGCAAAAGCCCTGTATTTTTTCCCGCAGGTAGCATCCCTTATGATTCCAGAAGCATCAGAAAATGAACAGGCCTATATAGCAGCTTATATAAGCAGTCTTTCCAGCTTAAACAGCAATGTTGAAGAGGAGCTTATAGAAGAATATGTGGAAAAGCTTGTAACCAGATTTGAAGCTAAGGCAGCAATTATCTTAGAAAACAAGGATGAATTTAAGAAAAATATAAAAAGGCATTTGCTTTCATCCTATTATAGAATAAAATTTAAATTTCCCATTACCTCTGTGGCTCTTAACCAGATAAGGTCTAAACATAATCTTCTCTATGGAATAATAAAAGATATTATTGAAAATGAAAAGGATTTTCCCCTTTTTAAGGGCATCAGAGAAGAGGAGATAGCTTTAATTGCCGCATATATAGGAGGATACATTAAAGGCTCTAGAGAAAACGGTGTAAGAAAAAATAAAGTAGTGCTGGTTTGTCCTAATGGTCTTACAGTATCAAAGGTATTGGAAATACAGCTAAATAAGTATGTTCCTACGGCAGAAATTATTGACACTATATCTCTAAAGGAGCTTGTTAATTATGATAAGCCCTATGACTATATAGTTTCTACCGTAGAGATAAAGAATAATAACAAGGTTATTGCAGTGCATCCTCTTCTTACAAAGCCGGATATCGAGCTTTTGAGAAATAGACTCATTGATATTAAACATAGCAATGAAAAATTTGATTTTGAGCTTATTATGCAGGCTATTAGAAGAAATGCACAGATTACAAATGAAAAAAGGCTAAAAGAAGAATTAGCCTATATTATCTACAGTATGGAAGAACAGGAGGAGTATCAGCCGATGCTTAAAGATTTACTAAATGAAAAAAGAATAAATACCGTTAAGGCTGTTGAGGATTGGAAGGCGGCTATAAGACTTGCCGCTGCTCCCTTAATTGAGGATAAATCCATAGAAGAGCTTTATGTGAAGAATATGATTGAAAGTGTGGAGAAATTTGGCCCATATATTGTTTTGGCAGAGGGTTTTGCCCTTCCTCATGCAAGCTCAAAGGAAGGAGTAAATAATCTAGCTATGTCTCTTCTTATAGTAGAAGATGGAGTTGATCTTTTAGGAGAAAAAGTAAATGCCTTTATGGTCCTTGCTGCCATAGACAATACTTCTCATGTAAGAGCGCTGGCAGATCTTTCGGAGCTTTTATACAATCCGGAAAACATCACTACATTTAAAGAAGGAAACAAAAAATTGATACTAGATCTTATAAATAATTAAAAAATATTAAGGAGTGAAGTAAAATGAAGGCTTTAGCAGTATGTGGTTTTGGAGTTGGCTCATCTATGATACTTAAAATGTCTCTTGAGAGGGTTTTCAGAGAATTAGGTGTTGATGCAGAAGTGGATAATACCGATATAAATGATGCCAGAGGAGCAAACAGCGATGTGATATTTACAAGCTATGAGCTGGCAGAGGAATTAAGAGGAACTACAGGAGTACCTGTTTATTCAATAAAAAAATATATGGATTTACAAGAGGTTAAGGAAGTAGTTCAAAAATATTTAAGTGAAAAATAGGAGGAAATTTTATGACAAACATCATGGACTTTATAACTAATAATATTTTACGTAATCCGCCTCTTCTTTTGGGGCTCATCGCAGCTTTAGGTCTTATACTTCAGAAAAAGAAAATTCAGGATGTGGTAAAAGGTTCCTTATTAGCTGCCTTTGGTATGGTTATTCTTCAAGAAGGTACCAATATGCTTGTAAGCTCCATCGCACCAATTAACTCAGCGGTTCAAGCTATAGCTGGAAGCGGTGCTGCAGAAGGTCTAAATGATGCTACATTCACTGCTAATTTTGGAGGAACCATAGGACTTGCAATGTTCATAGGACTTGTTCTTCATATTCTAATTGCAAGATTTACTCCTATAAAGACAATTTTCCTTACAGGCCATATGCTATGGTGGTTCCCCTTCATATTTGTAGCTGCAGGAGTAGAAGGGGGCTTAGATGGATGGGCACTTATAATTTTTGGTGCAGTATTATCAGCAATTTACTGGTCAGTAATGCCATGGCTTTTAAGAAAATATGTGAGAGACGTTACTAACGATGATTCATTTACCTTAGGACACCCTGCAGGAATTTTGGCACTTATTTCAGGCTTTGTAGCAAGCAAGGTAGGTAATAAAGCTAAGTCCACTGAGGATCTTAAGCTTCCTGCATCTTTATCCTTCTTTAGAGAAGTTTCTATTACTGGTGGTATAGTTATTTTTATAATGTTCCTAGTAGTTGGGCTGTTAATTCCTTCTTTAAAAGAAGAAGCAGGACAAAGCTTAGTTATGTATGCAATAACCCAGGGATTCACCTTTGGTGCAGGACTTATAGTTATGCTTCAGGGTGTTAGAATGCTTATAAATCAGATAGTTCCTGCCTTCAAGGGAATATCCGAGAAGCTTGTACCTAATGCTGTACCAGCCTTTGATTGCCCAATACTCTTCAATTACAAGCCAAATGCAGTGCTTATAGGCTTTATAGCAGCAATGGTTGTGTCAACTATACTGATTTTAATTAGCAATAGCATGAATGTCTTTGGCGTAATGCTCATACCGCTAGTTATAACCTCCTTCTTTGAATGTGGTACTGCTGCCGTAATAGGAGAGGGACAAGGAGGTATAAGAGGTGCTATAATAGGAACCTCCGTTGCAGCCGTTGTAATGGTAGTGTTAGTTGGAATATCCGCTGCAATGCTATCTTCAACTATTCAAAACTGGATTTTAATCTTTGGTGGTAATGACCTATCTCTATTTGCAATAATAGGTAAGTTTATAGGACAATTATTTGGAGGATTTTAATATAATATGAAATTCACTTATTTAGATAAAATAAAAGATCTTTTAGACCTTATAGAAAAAGAAGAATCAGATAACATGGCTAAAGCAGTTGAGCTAATCTCCAATGCTATAATAGAAAAAAAGTCTATCTTTAGCTTTGGTGCCTCCCATGCTGGGATAATCACTGAGGAGATGTTTTACAGAGCAGGAGGACTTGTGGTTATAAACCCTGTCTTTGAAAGGTCACTTATGCTGGATACTACACCAATAACCTTTACCAGCAAAATGGAGAGACTTGTAGGCTACGGTACAGAAATTGCAGCCAAGACTCCTATTAAAGAAGGGGATGTAGTAATAATACATTCTGTTTCTGGAAGAAATCCTGTTTCTGTTGAATTTGCCCTAGAAGCTAAGAAAAAGGGCGGAGTTATAATAGCTCTTACCAATGTAAGCTATTCAAAAACCGTTAGCTCAAGACATCCTTCTGGCAAGAGACTCTTTGAAATTTCTGACTTGGTTTTGGACAATCATGGAGAGTTGGGTGATGCCTGCGTAGAAATTCAAGGTTATGATCAAAAGGTTGCTCCAACCTCTACTGTAATAGGAGCTACCATTATGAACTCCATATTATCAGAGGCAGTAAAAGATGTTATGAACAAAGGCTTAGAGGTACCACCAATATTCTATAGTGCTAATATGGATGGTGGAGATGAGCTAAATAAAAAGGTATATGAAACTTATAAGGATGCTATCCACTATAAGTATTAGTTGAAAAAGAACCACCAATTGAGGCAATGTCATTTAGTTAAATAAGGAAACTATTAAGTTAAGCTCTTTGCTCAATTTATTGAAATTGAACAAAGGGCTTTTCATTTTTGTACTAAAAAGATCAACTAGTATAAGTGACGTATCATAAAAACGGCTTGAACAGATTCTCATGCTCCAACTCTTTGTAAAAACAGACCGAAAAATAGAAAATGGAAATAATTGAACTTATATAACTAGTAAGAATAATATATAAAAATTAAAATAGTATTTTATCAAAAATGTGATACAATTATAAACATTAATTTGTACAAATTTGAATTTGAAATCCATAATTTTGTAAGTGGTTATTGAAGCTCACAGAGTTTTAATAAGATCTTCCAAAAGCCTTGAAAATAAAGGATTTATCGCAATGTGTTCGCCTTATCCCTTTATATGATTTCACACTGTTTTATCCTTGTCCTGCTCTCTCATAAGGGAAAAAGCAAGGGCAAGAAAATCCCATAATAAGATATAACAAAGTGTGGCAATCGGTAAAATGTGATGTATGTGCGAATAGATTATTTTGGAGGAAAACACAATGGAAAAATATATTTATGACAAGAACAACGGTCTTTGGTATGAGCTTCAAGGCGATTGTTATATACCTTGTCTCACCTTACCAACCGAAGAAAAAGGACCTATCGGCATTTGGGGACAGCGACACAAACGCTACCTGAAAGAATATAAAAAGGCAACCTACACAACGCTCCTGACAAGCGGTAAATTGAACAGCTACCTTGCCAACATTAACGAACAAGCTGAAGATATGCTTTATCGTTTAGTTAAAGAAATGGCTGCGAAAGAGAATGTGACGGAACAGCTTAAATCTGAACAGCCTATTCTGTGGGTGCAACTGATGAATAACATTCATAATCGTGCAATGGAAGTTGTGAACAACGAGTTAATTTATTCCTAAAAGAATACGGACGGAGATATTTTAAATATCTCCGTCCAATTTTTATATGCATAGTTTAAAAAGATTATAAACCAAACATCTTAAACAGCTCAGCTATTTCATCAGCCGATTCTTTCATTCCTCTTTGAAACCAAGTTTCAATCCACCCATACAAAGCATAAGTGGCAAAGGCTTTTATATAAGCTTCTGATTTCTCGCTTTCAGGATTAAGTCCCATTGTGCTTATAATTGTGTCTTTTAAAAGGTATATTAAGCCACGCTGATTGAGTAATTCATAGAAAGAACGATTTTTTTCAAAATGCAAAATTATTTTTTTGAGTTGTTCGCTAAGAGGGGCATTGCTGTCTTTATCCCATTCGGATTGTAATTTCTTAAACAGTTTATCAAGATACATTTTTAGTATATCTTCTTTGTAGGTGTAATTACGGTAGAATGAGGCTCTGCCTACCTGTGCTTTATCGACAAGCTCACTTATTGATATATCGTTAATTGGTTTTTTAGCCAATAAATCAAGCATAGCGTCCGTAATATGCTCGATTACATAAGCGTTACGCCCTTCATTACTCATCGGTGATACATTTCGGGTATTTTGTGTCATTTTTCGCTCCCTTCTTGACTTTATAAATTTTGCTGATACAATCATATTGACAAAACAAATGTATCATCATTATAGACCACAAGATTTGTTATGTCAAGAGCTGAAAGGAGCAGACAAAAATGACGCTTACACAAAAACGAATTCTGATTTTAATAATTGTAATCATTGCCGGTATTATTTTAGGCAGACTTGCTGTACGAGCAGTAATGAACCTTATGCTTGGCGGCACGATGTTTGGGGGGGATATTTTATGAGCAAAGCGAAAAGGAACGGAAAAGGAATGTTCATTTTTATATGTGTCATAGCATTTATCGTCTCTTTTGTAGGCTCTGTTGTTTTTAAGATGGCTTATACTTCTCCTGAACTGAAAAAGTATACGGTGGAATGGAGCGATGAAATAGGCAAAACATATGCAGATTTATTTTACGGAGAAAATCCGGCAAACAAGTTTGACCTGTATGTTCCTGCTGATACTTCAAAGGAAAGCTACGGTTTGATTGTTTATCTTCACGCAGGTGGATTTACAAGCGGGGATAAAAGTGATGATAAAGCAATGCTTGAGTGGCTCTGCTCTTTGGGCTATGTAACAGCGGGTATCAACTATACCTTGTTCAGTGAGCAAAACCCTGACGCAAATATCTATACGCAGTCTATGGAAATTAAGGACAGTATTCCTTATGTAATAGAAGAAGCAAAAAAGCTTGGTTATAACATCGACAGAATGGCAATGTCCGGTGGCTCTGCGGGCGGCTGTCTCGCCCTGCTGTATGCTTACCGTGATGCAGCAGAAGCGCCTGTTCCTGTTAAAATGGTATTCGAGGGAGTTGGACCGTCAAGCTTTTATCCTGAGGATTGGAAATGCTACGGACTGGATAAAAGTGCAGAGGCGGCTGTCAAATTATTCAGCCAGATGACAGGTCAAACAATTACTGCTGATATGTTCGGTACAGATGAATATGATGAGCTTGTAAAGGACACATCTGCTCTTTATTGGGTGAATGAGAATACTGTTCCTACTGTTATGGCATACGGAATGTACGATAAGTTCCAGCCTTATGAGGGTTCTGTCCGCTTAGATGAAGCTTTGACTAAAAATAATGTTCCTCACGAATATATCGTGTTTGAACATTCGGGACACGGACTGCAAAATGACAATAAACAGATGGTGCAGTACAGCGAAGCGATTTTAGAATATTTGGACAAATATATGAGCAAATAATTTGGAAGGAGAAATCAAAGTGGCAAAAGTTAAAAACGGCTTAGCAAGAAAGAAGCATAGAATATTGAAAATATTGGGGATAATGCTTGCAGTTATAATTGTTATTGCAGCTTGCGTATATTTCTTTGTCCTGCAATATCCGCAGATTAAGTCTGACCCGAAGACTGACAAGTGGTATCGGGTATCTGCTGATACAATGAAGTCATCGGATGGCAGTGAATATCACGCTTTTTTCAAAAAAGGCAGTGAGAACAAGGTTATGGTTTACTTCGCCGGGGGCGGCGTTAGTGTGAATGAGCAGACAGCCCGAAACGATACTTACAATACGAAACTTTTAACACTGGATTTCTTGGCAAACACTACAATGAATATGGGCGGTCTTGCTTCGGTTACGGAGGGTAATCCGTTCAAGGACTGGACGGTAATTATGTTTCCTTATGCCACAGGTGATTTTCATTGTGGAACAGGAGAATTTAAATATACCGACAAGGATGGCAAAGAAAAAATCTTATATCACAACGGATACATAAACTTTATATCCGCAATGGATAAGGTTATGGAATGTGCTGGAATTGATAATCCTGATGCAGTAGTTGTAACAGGTTATAGTGCAGGAGGCTTTGGTGCTTCGCTTTTGGCTGATGATGTGTTTAGCAACTATTTTCCCTCAGCCAAAAGCAAAACAGTCCTTGTTGATGCGTCCCTTCTTTTGTTTGACCAATGGCACGATGTTGCCGAAAGTGTATGGCAAGCACCGAAGCATATCGCTTCCAGATTGACCTCTGATAACATCACACTGGACAGCCTAACTGCTCTTCATAATAAATGGGGGGATGATGTTACGATACTGTTTGACTCATCCACCAGAGATGGCGATTTGGCTAAGGTACAAAGATACCTTACATACGGAGTTCTGGACGAAGAGACTGGCGAAATGCCACTGGAAGAGAAAGACGCAGATGAATATCTCCGAATTTTAACGGAAACTGTTCCAAAATTCAAAGAACAAGCAGGAGCCTACCTGTTTGTCTGGGATGGGCTACCTTGGTATGATGACCCAAGAGACTTTACAATGCACACAATCATCGCTGTGCCGTACTCTTTTGTAGAATTAAGCGGTACGGGAAGCTCTATTTCCGGGTGGCTGATGGATGCAGTAAACGGAAATCCAAAGGATTACGGTCTTGAGTTAGTGAATAGTAAGATAGAGTAATTTACACAAACTGATTAAACAAGGAGAAAATATGACATATGAAAAAGGAGAAAACAAAAATGAATTGGTGGAAAATAATTGCGATTGTTCTGATTGTGATTGATATTTGTTTGTTGCTGCTGAAAGGCTGTGGAAGTGCATTATCAAAGGCACAAAGTGTTCCTGAGGACTACACGAAAACCGTTTCCACCGGAGCGGAACTTGAGGCAAACTACATAGCAATGGGTCCACACGATGTGAGTTATATGGAATACAGTGCTCTTATGTCTTTTGGAAAGTATGAAGTTTACTATCCGTCTGATATTGCCGAAACGGAAGGAACTCTCCCAGCGGTCATTTTTGTGAACGGAACAGGCGTAAAAGGGTCGAAATATCAGGCGCTCCAAAAACATATGGCTTCGTGGGGCTTTATTACCGTAGCTACGGAAGAAGAACACGCTTGGAACGGATTCTCTGCCGAAATGTCTGTACGAATGCTTGAAAAGCTGAATAAACTTGAGGGCGAATATTTCGGCAAAGATAATATGTTTTATGGGAAAATCGACCTTGAAAATATCGGAATTACCGGACATTCTCAAGGTGGATACGGTGTCGTAAACGCAATCACCGATCAGAAACACAAGGAAAACTATAAAGCAGCTGTTATTCTCAGCTCCGCTCCCTTTACCG
Organism: Bacillota bacterium; assembly: GCA_023451395.1. Lineage (GTDB taxonomy): Bacteria > Bacillota > Clostridia > Clostridiales > Clostridiaceae > JAEXZL01. The sequence goes on from JAEXZL010000170.1 coordinate 18,085, forward strand.
CAAATAACGATTTCCAGTGGGAAGCCGAGCCGTCTCTCATTCGAACGCCCACAATGATGCTCAGTTCTATGGGCACGTTTGATGCCACGGTTGCTTCTCTGGAGAGCTTGCAGAGCGTTTATGACAGTATCTCGAACGAAGTACCCAAGGTACTTGCCAGAAGAACAGCGGGAGACCATGGCGAAATGCTTTACTATGGCGACGGTTATGTGACTGCCTGGTTTATGTACTGGCTGAAAGGCGATGCCGAAGCCGGAAAGGCTTTCTTTGGGGAAGATGCAGAGATTCTTTCTAACGAAAACTGGCAGGACATAAAGATAAAGCCATAAATAGATTTTGAAGAAGTATGAAAAATAACTATCATTCCAAATAAGAATAATACTAACTAAAATATGTACTCCGCCGTGTATGGGTAAAACCATAGCGGCGGTTTTTTGTCGGGTTTCTCTTTCTGCTTGAGTTTCAGATTGTATTCC
>JAEXZL010000015.1 GCA_023451395.1 Bacillota bacterium
GTGTTAAAACTATAATGTTAGATGTGCTTATAGCTCTTCTTCCTGCTGTTGGAGTTTCAATTTATTTTTATGGAATGGATGCCGTTAAAATATTAATTGCTACCCTAGGAGCGGGAATTATATCTGAACTTTTATGGAATAGAATAGTTAGAGGAAGATTTTTTATACAGGACAGTAGCTCACTTATAACCGCTACATTAATAGCTCTTGTAATGCCAAGCTATATACCAGCATGGGTACCTGCAATAGGTGCAGTTTTTGCAATTATAATTGTTAAGCAGTGCTTTGGTGGTCTTGGTAATAATTTTATTAATCCTGCAGCTACAGCAAAAGCTATGATAATAGCTTCTTGGGCTGCACTGCTTATAAAGCCTGCTACTGATGCAGTAACTGCAGCAAGTGGTGCAGGAGCTTACACTCCTACCATAAAGGAACTATTTATGGGGTATGCCAGCGGAGCAATGGGTGAGGCATCAATATTAGCTCTAATGGTTGGAGGATTATATCTTCTACTTCGTGGAGTTATAGATGGAAAGGCTACCTTAAGCTACTTACTTTCAGTTTTTGTATTTAGCTTTATAATTAGCAATGATGGTGCCTTTACCGGAAATGGAATAAACGGACTTCTTTCAGGAAACATTTTTATAATTGGTATTTTCTTTGTTAATGATTATACTACTACTCCTTTAACTTCCATAGGAAAAATACTCTTTGGATTTTTATGTGGATTTTTGACAGTACTCTTTAAGGTTATTGGAAACAATACTGATGGAGGATATTATGCAGTTATGATAATGAATCTATTTGTTCCAATGATTGATAGTCTAACACTAAGAAGGGTTGCAAAGGAGGTTATTTAGAATGAAAGAAAATTTAAGACTTGGTTTTACACTTCTAATTATTACCGCTATTGCAGCACTTTTCTTAGGAGTAGCAAATGCAGCCACTAAGGATGCTATAGCTATGAACTCAAGAATTAACAGTGAGGATTTAGCTGCACTTCTTCCAGGATCGGATAGCATTAAAACTTCTGAAGTGAAGGCAGAAGGAGCTGTATCTGAGGTATTAGAGGCATACAGCGGAGATGAATTAAAAGGTTATGTAATTAAAGTTGCTTCTAAAGGCTTCCATGGAGATATAGAATTCATGGTAGCAATAAATAATGAAGGAATGCAAACAGGTATTAAGATTTTATCTCAATCAGAAACTCCTGGAGTTGGTGCAAAAATAGAATTGCCTGAGTTTCAGGAAAAATTTAAGGACAAGTCCACCGAGGAAGAACTTAAAGTTGTGAAAACAGCTAGTTCAAAAGAAAATGAGATAGAAGGAATTACCGGTGCTACAATATCATCTAATGCAGTAGTAGCTGGTATTAATGAAGCAGTGAACTTTTATAAGAGTGCCATAAAAGGTATGGCAGTAGAAGAAAAGGGTGCTATAAATTTAAAAGCTCTTAATTTCGAGAATGGCATTTTGCAAGAAATAGAAGTAAACGACACTGATGGAGTTGTGGCAGTAAATGAGATTAAGGTCTCTGATGCTCTTGTTGGATATGTGATAGTAACTACTGGTGAAGGAATACATGGACCAATAAAGGTAGCTACAGCTATAAGTATAGAAAGGGAAGCAATTTCCGGAATTCAAGTGTTAGAGGATGATGAAACTCCTGGTTTAGGTGATTTAATTTATGAGCCGGAATTTACTGATAAATTTAAGGATAAATCTATTGATGGAAAAGTAGAAGTAGAGGCTATATCCGGATCTACAGTTAGTTCTGAAGGAGTTATGGAAGCTGTAAATAAAGCGGTGACATATTTTAACTCAAAAATAAAAGGCTAGGTGATAATAGTGAATAAATACTTTGAAAGAGTTAAAAACGGAGTGGTTACAGAAAATCCGATTTTTGTACAAGTACTGGCTATGTGTCCTACTCTTGCGGTAACTTCCAGTGCTGAAAATGCTTTGGGAATGGGATTAGCTACTACAGTAGTTCTTATATTTTCAAATCTATTAATATCTGCCTTAAGAAAGGTAATCCCAGATAAGATAAGAATACCAGCATATATTGTGGTTATTGCAAGCTTCGTTACAATAGTAGACATGCTTATGGAGGGCTTTGTTCCAGGGCTTTATAAATCTCTTGGAATATTCATTCCTCTTATAGTTGTTAACTGTGTAATCTTAGGCAGAGCTGAGGCCTATGCAGCAAAGAATGATATTATATCCTCAATTTTTGATGCTATTGGTATGGGCTTAGGCTTTACTGTAGCTCTATTCCTTGTTGGTATCTTCCGTGAGATCCTTGGTAATGGTACCATTTTAGGAATGCAGGTTATGCCAGAGAATTTTAAGCCTGCAGCTATAATGGTTCTTGCCCCTGGTGCCTTCTTTACCCTTGGTGCACTAATGACCCTTATAAACTATGTAAATATTAAGAGATCAAAAGGTAAGGCTAAAAATTTAGAGCATGATTGTAGCAAGTGTTCTATGGGGTGCGCAGGAAGATGTGGAAGCATCGATATTGTAAAATAAAAACAGAAGGTGGATGCTATGAATATATTTATGATATTTTTAAGCTCAATGCTTGTAAATAATTTTGTGCTTTCTAAGTTTCTTGGAATTTGCTCCTTTTTAGGTGTTTCTAAAAAGAAGGATGCGGCATTAGGAATGGGATTTGCAGTAACCTTTGTTATGACAATTGCTTCTATAATGTCCTTTGGAGTGTATAAGCTGCTTGAGGTATTAGATATAGAATATATGTCTACTATTGCCTTTGTATTAGTTATTGCAGCCTTAGTTCAATTCGTAGAGATGGTAATAAAGAAGATCAGCCCATCCTTATATAAAGCTTTAGGAATATATTTACCTCTTATTACAACAAACTGTGCAGTTCTTGGTATGGCAGTGCTGAATGTTCAGGAGAGTTATGGCCTTTTAGAAAGTATAGCTAATGGATTAGGAGCTGCTCTAGGCTATATGCTTGGTATACTTCTTCTTGCCTTTATAAGAGAAAAAACCGATAATAATGATGCGGTGCCAGTTCCTTTAAGGGGACTTCCAATAACTTTATTCACTGCAGGCTTAATGTCAATGGCATTTTTAGGCTTCCAGGGTCTTATTCATTAGGAGGGAATGTTATGGAATTTAGTAGTTTATTATTTCCTGTACTAAGCTTAGGGGGACTAGGCTTGGTTTTTGGGGTACTTTTAGGCTATGCCTCAAAGAAATTTGAGGTAGAGGTAGATCCATTAATACCTCTTGTAAGAGAGGCCTTGCCGGGAGCAAACTGCGGAGGCTGTGGCTTTGCAGGTTGTGATGCTTATGCTCAGGCAGTGGTAGAAAAAACTGCTCCAGCTAATGCCTGTTCTGTTGGAGGTGCCTCAACTGCTCTAAAACTAGGAGAGATATTGGGGATTTCTGTGGATGCACAGGAAAAGAAAATAGCTTTTGTAAAATGTAATGGTGATTGTGCAAGTAGTAAAAATAAGTATAATTACACTGAAAAATTAGACTGCCTTGAGGCTTCCAGACTTCCTGGAGAAGGTGCTAAATCTTGTACTTACGGTTGTCTGGGACTTGGAAGCTGTGTTAAGGTTTGTGAATTTGGTGCTCTATCCGTAGTTAACGGAATAGCCGTGGTAGATGAAGATAAGTGTACTTCTTGTGGAGCTTGTGTAAATATCTGCCCTAAAAATCTCATAGAAATCGTACCGGAAAGTAAGAGAGTAAGGGTTAGCTGTAACTCTATAGATAAAGGTAAGGATGTAAGAGAAAATTGTTCAGTAGGATGCATAGGATGCAGACTCTGTGAAAAAAACTGCGACTACGGTGCTGTTACTATAAATGATAATCTTGCACATGTGGATTACGATAAATGTACTCTTTGTGGAAGTTGTGTTACCAAATGTCCTACAAAGGCAATAAAAGGTCTCATAAATTAGAAGCAGTGAATTTTTCTTTTATAAAAGCATGACTTATATATAAGTCATGCTTTTATCTTTAGGATAAATAATGGTATAATGTAGTATTATTATCTGAGGTGATAGAAATGAAATTAAATAATAAGGTAGCTATAGTTACTGGAGCTTCTAGAGGAATTGGAAAAGCTATAGCTATAGAACTGGCTAGCTGTGGTGCTTCCATAGTTGTTAACTATAAAAATAGTGAACTTAAGGCTATGGAAGTGGT
>JAEXZL010000043.1 GCA_023451395.1 Bacillota bacterium
GCCTTCGTCTATCATTTTTCTACCTTTTGCATAGCTTTCCTTCAAGCTAAAGGCAGTGCATGGCAGAAGGGTGGCTACAGTATCAGATAAAGATAAATCATTAATACCCTTATCTGATGCTTGAAGAAGATGATCCGCAGAAGTAGCTCCAAGCTCACAGGCAAGCTCTGTTCCACCTATGCTCTCAATTTCATCAGCATGGAGTTTTAGCTTAAAACCCATTTCCTTGGCACTCCTAAGCAGGTACCGACTCTCATTAATCTCAAATACATTTTTCTCACAGAAAACATCACAGAATTCAGCTAAATCCTTTTCCATAACAATTGGGAGAACATTCTCCACAATATATTTCATATAGTCTAATTTACTGCCAATAAATTCTTTAGGAAAAGCATGAGCTCCCAAAAAAGTAGTGGCAATATCCATTGGTGTTATACTCTGCAGCTCCTTCATCACTTGAAGCTGCATAAGTTCTGTATCTAAATCTAACCCATAGCCACTTTTACCTTCTACAGTAGTAATCCCCTGAGATAGCATAGCTCTTATTCTCTCTTTTCCTAGAGCTATAAGCTCTTCCCTTCCGGCGGTTTTGGTTCTTCCTACAGTATTAGCTATTCCTCCCCCTCTTTTCATAATTTCCATATAGCTTGTTCCTTTAAATCTTTCGTAGAACTCCTCTTCTCTATATCCAGAAAAAATAAAATGAGTATGGGAATCTATAAAACCCGGTAAAATGCAATTTCCCTCAGCATCAATGATTTCATAGCTATATTCACCTAATTCAAACTCTTCTGGAAGAGCTTTAATGTCTTTAATGATACCGCCTTCAATGAGCAGTGCTACATCCTTTAGTATATTAAGATTCCCCATGTCACTGCCTCTTTTTCCTTCAAAGCCACTGCAAGTCACAAGTTCACCAATATTTTTAACAATAATATTATTATTCATAGGCTACTCCATAAGCTTACTTTCTAAAACTTGATCTATTGAAAAATCTTCAATACCCATATAGTATTCAGCACAGTCAATAAGAGCCTGCATGGGTACAAGTCCCACTATCTCGCTTCCTACTACACTAATTCCATATCTTTTGGCCTCCATTTTAACCATCTCAAAACTTCTGTATAAGGCAGTCCTTGAATAATCCGTCATATTCATTGAAACTTGAGTTATGTTTCTATCCTCCAGCTTAACTCCCATAGCCTTACAATAGCGAAGCCCGCCGCCGATGAAACGAATCCTTTTAGCAATTGCTGTGGCGAGATCTAAATTATCCGAAGCTAAATTAACATTAAAGGCTACTAAAGGCATTCTTGCACCTATGGCGGTAACTCCACCGGTTATATGTGGACTTGAAGGTCCGAAATCCGGCTTCCACAAAGAATCCTTTAGTTTATCCTCCATCCCCTCAAATTCTCCTTTTCTAATAACTGCAAGGTTTTCTCTCTCTGGTCTTGAAGCAGATCTTTCATAAAGGAATATAGGCAAATTAAACTTTTCTGATGCTTCCTTAGCTACCTCTGCTGCCAGCTCAATTGCTTCCTCCATAGTAACATTTTTAATAGGTATAAAGGGTATAACATCTACTGCTCCCATTCTTGGATGCTGTCCCTTATGCTCTCTTAGATCGATGAGCTCTAATGCTCGTCCTATAAAATCCATAAGGGCTATCTTTAATGCTTCCGATTCTCCTACTATGGTAACTACAGTTCTGTTATGATCCTTATCAGAGGAATAATCCAGAAGCTTAATTCCCTCCTTTCCTCTAAAAGCATCAATTATTCTATCAATCTTATTAACATCCCTACCTTCACTGAAATTAGGAACACATTCTATAAGCTTATTTGCTATCATATTACACCTCAGTTTTCTCAAAATATTTTTCTACAGAAGCCTTAATAAGCTCCTCTTGCACTAGATAAGGAAGAGTTATGTGATCCTTCCCTTCCCTTATAAGATTATAATCAATACTTGTTTCTAAAGAGTTATTATTACGTGCCCAAGCCCTCCTAGCAACACCTCCCATAACATCCCATAATATTGAAGATTTAATAATATCATCAATTCTAGAGCTTCCATCTAAAAGAAGTCCAAAGCCTCCATTTATTGCTTTTCCTATACCTACTCCTCCCCCATTATGAAGTGCAATAAGACTCATGCCTCTAGCTGCATTACCAGCAAAGCACTGTACTGCCATATCCGCCATTATGTTGCTGCCATCTTTTATATTTGCAGTCTCTCTAAAGGGTGAATCTGTACCACTTACGTCATGATGATCTCTTCCCAGCATTATAGGGCCAACTTTCCCCTCTCTAACCATTTCATTAAACTTTAATGCTATAGTCATCCTTCCAAAGGCATCCTGATACAGTATTCTAGCTTTAGTTCCTACAACAAGATCATTTTTCTCAGCGTCTCTTATCCAAACATAATTGTCTCTATCCTGTCCTCTTCTCTTAGGATCGATACAGAACATAGCCGCTTCATCGGTTTTCCTTAAATCATCATCCTTACCACTTAAGCAAACCCAGCGGAAGGGACCATATCCATAATCAAAGAGCTCTGGGCCCATAATATCCTCCACATAGGAAGGAAATATGAAGCCTTCCTTATCACTTTCAGGATTATTGGCTATTTCCTTAACTCCTGCATCATATACTGCCTTCATAAAAGAATTTCCATAATCAAAAAAATAAGTTCCTCTATCTACCAAGACCCTAATAAGTTCATAATGTTTCTTT
>JAEXZL010000094.1 GCA_023451395.1 Bacillota bacterium
TCTATCACTAAGGGAAAAAAATAAAGATAATCCTCAGGTATTCTTCAAAGAATACACCGATAAATACAAGACTCTTGTAGATGATTCTATGCTTGAAAAACTGATAACTGATGGAATGTTAGTCAATGTAGATCAGATAGCTTATGAAAATAAAGCAACCATATTAGTTACAGACATAAACCTTACTGAAACAGATATTAAAGATGAAAATGTGTTGATTTATAAATACAAAGGGGATTTACTTATCAAGAGTAATCATAAAGAAACTAAGAAAGAGGTTACTGGAATAATACAGCTTAAAAAATATGGCAGCTCATATAGGGTAGATTATATAAGTAAACTAGATACAGAGCCAATTCATAATGCTTTAAAAGAATTAAACTAAAATATAAAAACGTGCCCTAAGGCACGTCTTTATATTTTATGACTATAAACAAAATTCATATAGTAAATAAACTCATCAATAAACAAAAAAATTATTCTATTATTTTTATTGTAAATTCCTCCTGAGTATAATCCTGAAAATTTCTAAAGACCTTTACTATTCTCAAAGCATAATCCCCCATAAAATCACAGCTTTTCTTAAAGTCTATCCAGGTTATTGAAAGAGGAAGCTTTATATCTCCAGTAAGGGAATCCCAAAGAGCATCTAGGTTATTACCGTAATAATCGGGCAATTTTAGCTCTTCTTTTATAATCTTATGAAAGTCTTCCTTAGAAATAAGTTCTCCACCCTTTAAAATAATTTCCTTCATTTCGTACCTCCTCTCTATATAGTGAGTTCCTCAATGCTAATAGTACTGAGTAAAGGTCTTATAATGGTCAGAGGTTCCGTAAATCAAACCATCATTAGAAAAGACAATCCTCTTTGCCCCTCTTTTTCCCCCTTGGTATTCAACATCACACTCATACCATATCCTTCCTTTTTTGTCTGGAAGTATGCCTTCATAATTACCAAAAGTATCGCCTCCTATACTCTTGCCTTTTGCAAAATCCCATAGATTTTTTCCAGGCTCCCAACCTAGAGTTTTTGCTTCCTTTTTAGTAATAAAATTTGAAGGTAGCTTATTATATTTATGTATATATTCCGCTACCTCTTCAAAGGTATTGTAGCTGCCATCCTCACTTATATTGCTCTCCAAGGAGATGGTACCACTATCCTCAGAGTCTTTGCTGCTTCCCACATCTATGGTACAGCCAGCTAAAGATAATATTAAACTAATTACTAATATTATTTGCAAAGCAGGTTTGAAAATTTTAGATATTTCTTTAAGTAGTTTGTTCATTTTTCCTCCTGTTATATAGTTATAATATTAACTTTATTTTTACCTTAATAATCATTTTATCCTTAAAAATAATAAATATCTATCACAAATATTTATAGGAATAATACTTCTCTTCTTAAACCTTAATACTATACCAATTGCCTCTGTGAAATCTATAATAGCTTAATGTAAACCTTACTAACTGATCACTTAAAAAGCCTAGCCATGCACCAATTAATCCAAGACCAACAGGATAGCATAAAAACCAGGATAAACCAGGACGTATTATACCTATGCTAATCATAGCAACGAAAGCCGTAAACTTTGTATCCCCTGCCCCCCTAAGGCCACTGGAAAAAATAGTTTGTGAATATTGAAAGGGAGTGTTTATTGCAATTATTAAAAGCAGAGGGCTTGCCATAGCAAGGATTTCTGCCTCTCTAGAAAAGAGCATAACCATATATTTCCCACCTAAGGTAAAGAATAAAAACATGACCAGAGCTATAACTAATGAAATTCTTTGACAGACCTTACCATATATCATTGCTAAATCACTTCTAGCCTTACCAAGGGATTGCCCAATAAGTGATGAAGCGGAAACTCCAAGTCCATCGCTGAAGGCAAAGGATATATTCACAAGATTCATGCAAATATTATGAGCGGCAAGCTCAGTAGTACCTAAAGAAGCTACTATTTTAATATAAGTAAAAAACCCTATACGCATAAAAATCTGCTCTACACCTGCACTTAAAGCAATATTAAAAATGGGTTTGATTATTGTTTTATCAAAGGGGAAAAGCAGCTTTTTATTAAGTCTTAAAAATTGATCTCTGTGCATCAGTGAACTTGCAGCCATAAAAAAGCCAACAATATTTCCCAAAACCGTTGCTATAGCAGCTCCAGCTATCCCTAGAGCAGGAAAACCAAATTTCCCGTTAATAAGTAAAAAATTAAAAATTACATTAATAATATTGGCTGTAAGATTAATTCTCATGGCTATTTTTGTATTTCCAGAGCCTCTTTGAGCAGCGTTTATACATAAGGTCACCGCAGTAAAAGGTATCCCTATCATAAGTATTTTAAAGTATATAACGGAGGCATCAATCATATCTGGCTGAGATCCAGCAAAAATTAGCAGAGGCCTTGCGAAAATAAATCCAAGAGCTGAAATAATAATTGATAAAAGCATGCTTATGGAAACAGCTTGTCCTAATGCCCTGTTTGCACCAGCCCTATCTCCTTCTCCTCTCCTTCTAGCTACTACCGCCGTTACTCCCACATTCATAGCTATAAAAGTAGCTAGTATTATAAACTTAGGCTGATTTGTTATTGCTACAGCAGCAATTGCCGCTGAACCTAGACCACCAACCATTATTGTGTCCATCATAGATACAAGGCTAACCAAAAAAGAATCCATCATTGCAGGAAAGGCAATATTCCAAGTGTTTTTATAAATTTTCTTATCCTCAGGAATTACTCCTTGCTTTTGCTCTTCCCTTATCATATAACTTGCTGAATAAAGTGATTTAAAATTAAAAGTCATAATTTCTTAGTTCTCCTTATATAACATTTCTTGTTTATATAACAATATTTTTAATATAAATAACATTATCACTACTATTATAGCTTAAAATAAGACAATTTTCATAAAAATTGTCATCAATTTATATTTTCAAAAAAGCTCAAACCACTTTACTGTATAATCAAAATTTCTAAGAGATAAAAAGAAAGCCCCAGAGGCTATAGTACCTGGGGCTTCTCAAAAATTAGTTAAATTATCTGTGTAATATGTCTTGGAAGGTGTGTTTGGGGTATTAAAAATTTATATAAAAATTAATTTATAGCTTTTCCAATCTCTTCAATCATTTCCCCAAAGGAGGTTAATCCTCCCCCGGAAAGATACCAATAAGTTGGGTTTAGGTATATCATTTTGCCTTCTTTATATGCATTAGTGCTCTTAACAAGATCATTTTCCAAGGATTTGGAGGCAGAGCTTGCACCTTCTGTTCCAATAGCTGCACTCCTATCCACTATGAAAATGTAATCAGGATTTTTATCACTAATATACTCATAACCAATCTTTTGGCCATGGGTAGAGTTATCTAAGGTATCATCAACTGCTGTAAAGCCTAAGTCATCGATTAATGCAAATCTTGACCCTGGACCATAAGCACTTATGCTTCCATCATTAGCAAGGATTGTAAGAGACTTTTTATCTGAAGCCTTCTCTTTAACCTTACTTTGAATTTCAGAAGTTCTCTTATCTAAGGCTTCTAGCTTTTCAGTAGCTGCATCCTCAACCTCGAAGATATCTGCAAGGGTTGTAATATTATTTTTAACGGATTCTATATAATTGCTGTTATCTATTGGTAAATATAAAGTAGTTGCTATGGAGCTTAAATCCTCATAAAAATCAGCTTGTCTTCCAGAGATAATTATTAAATCTGGTGAAAGCTCGCTTATAGCTTCTAGGTCAGGCTCCTTTAATGCTCCTATATTTGTATATTTATCCTCTGAATACTTTGATAGATAATCAGTAAGACTATCCTTTGGAACTCCTGAAACCTCAACACCTAAGGCATCTAAGGTATCGAGAGCTCCCAGGTCAAATACTACTATAGTTTCTGGTTTTTCTGTAATATTAATTTCACCAAGATCATGCTTAAGGGCTATTGCTTTATATTCCGCATTTTCCTTATCAGCTGAAGAACCATCTGAAGCCTTATTGCTAGTACAGCCTATTGCTAGAGATCCTACCATTACTGCTGATATTAATGATAAAAATATTTTTTTCATTTATGTACACCTCATTATATATTTTTTTATTTCCTTTGTTTATGCAAAATAGTTACATAGCTGCTTTCCATTTACCGCCTCAATATTAATATCTAAATCATAAATATCCTTTAGAACCTTATGATTTATAATTTCATTAGTAGCGCCCTCTTTGATTATCTCCCCATTTTTTAGAGCTACTATATAATCTGAATAGCAGGAGGCAAAATTAATATCATGAATTACTATAATAACTGTTTTATTAAGCTCATCTACAAGATTCCTAAGAGTTTTCATAATCTCTACAGAATGCTTCATATCAAGATTATTTAAGGGCTCATCAAGGAATATGTATTCTGTATCTTGAGCTATAGTCATGGCAATAAAAGCCATTTGCCTTTCCCCTCCACTAAGCTCATCAATATATCTCTTTTCAAAGGCCCTAAGATTCATATAATCTAAGGCCCTGTCAATAACTATATTATCCTCCTTAGTAAGTCTGCCTTGAGAATAGGGAAATCTTCCAAAGGATACCAATTCTCTTACTGTAAGTCTAATATTCATATAATTCGACTGCCTAAGTATTGAAATTTTCTTTGAAAGCTCACCTTTATTCCACTGGGAAATCTCCCTTTCATCAATAAAAACCTCTCCGGAATTTTTACTAATAAGTCTGCTTACCATAGAAAGAACTGTGCTCTTTCCTGCTCCATTAGAGCCGATAAAGGATATTAGCTTTCCTTTTTCAATATTTAAAGAAACATCATTTACAACTACCTTTTCTCCATAGCTTTTTCTTAAGTTTCTTACCTTAATCATCTTTTACTCTCCTTTAAAAGCAGATATATAAAATAGCTTCCCCCTAGAAAATTAATAATTACGCTTAAATTAGTGCTAAAATCAAAAACTCTTTCTACAATAAGTTGTCCACCTACCAAGGAAACAACACTTAATAATATTGCTGTTACAAACCAGTATCCATGCTTATAGGTCTTCATTAATTCCTTAGCAAGATTCACAACCAATATCCCTAAAAATGTAATAGGTCCAACTAAGGCTGTGGATATAGAAACAAGCACCGCAACTATAGCAAGATATTTCTTAACTATTTTGTTATAATCAACACCTAAATTAATAGCATTATCTCTTCCTAATGACATAACATCTAAATACTTTATATCTCTATAGGCTATTACACCAATGACGGTAATTACTCCTATGCTTAGGGTTAATATTCCTGTATTTACATTACTAAAGCTAGCAAACATCTTATCCTGTATTATCAAAAACTCATTTGGGTCTATAAGTATCTGCATAAAGGAGGAAAGACTGCCAAAAAAGCTACCAAAAATCATTCCAACAAGGAGTAAAAAGTATACATTTTGGGAATCTCTTTTAAACATTAGCTTATATAATACTGCTGAAAAACCCATCATCATCAAAAGACTCATAAGGAAATTCACGTTTTTATTAGCTACAATAAGGCTTCCGGATCCAAAGAGATAAACAACCAAGGTTTGAATAAACATGTATAAGGAATCAAGTCCCAAAACACTAGGCGTTAACACTCTATTATTTGTTATAGTTTGAAAAACTACAGAGGTAAAAGCAATGCAACCCCCTGTTAAAGCCATTGCAAGGATCTTTTTGATTCTCCTTGGAAAATTATAATCAAAATTCTTAGGTGTTAAACCTATAAAAAGAATAATA
>JAEXZL010000209.1 GCA_023451395.1 Bacillota bacterium
GCCAAGAATAGTGCTTTAAGCTCTTAAATTCATATAGTGAAATCACCCTTTTAAACTTATTTTCTGCATTTTATCAATAAAAACTTCATTGGAGGCTTATCTTTATTATCACTATCTACTTCATCAATCTCAGAAAACTCTACAAGTCCATATTTCCCAAAACTCCGTCATATTTTGCTCTCCTTAAAATATATTTTTAAAACTAACAATACTATAGTAAGAGTTTACCGTTAAGAAATAATAAACCATATATATAACAGTATAGGCTCCAATAGTTAAAATTATTGGCAGTGTGAGGTTTGTCCTCAATATCTTTGTTAAAAGTGTCGAGGCAATAAGGCTGTGGGTTGTCCCTATTACTAAGGGTAGAGAGAATACCACAAAAATTTGTTTGCTTATAGAGGTCTTTATCTCCCTATTTGTGAGCCCTATTTTTCTAAGTATGCTATATCTGCTTTTGTCATCATTAGCTTCTGATAGCTGCTTAAAGAATATTATGCTTCCTGTAGCTATTAGGAAAAGTAGCCCCAGAAAAGCGCCTAAGAAAATCAAAAGTCCTGAGTAGGTAAGGCCTTCTCTATAGACCATATAGTATGAGGTGAATGCAAGAGCTTCTCCATCCTTTTGGGGGAGCTGCTCTGATAACAGGTTGGTAAGTTCTTTTGTAAGCATTTCACTATCTTTTTTATTATCAGTAATATACCCCTTAATTCTATAAGTATTGTCTTTTCTTTGATAATTATTATAAACTTCATCGGATACAACTACAGAATTTCTCATCATTCCTGAGTTTGTAAGATAATAATCCTTAAGTTCTACAATCTTTAAGGGCACCTCCCTATTGCTTTCCCTTATTGTAATAGTTTTTCCTGAGTGATCATACTCTGATGTGAAGTTTATTATTGGGCTAAAAATCACTGCTTCAGTATTATCCTTTAGTTTTATTTTATCCTTTAATCCTCTTGCCCCTGCAATTTCATTATAATTACTTTCGGATATTATATAAAAACTGGCCTGGGAGTTTTGCTTTGGTGAAGCCCCTTTGGATAAATCAGGCCACAGTCCCTCTACTTTTGCAAAGTTCATATCAACGGAATGAATAAGTTTATTTTTAGGGTATTTTGCTATTACCTCCTGGACCCTTTCATCTAAATGGCTGTCATTACTTGCATATGCATAAGTAAAGCCATAGTTTTTCTGCAAATCCACTTCAAGCTTATAATAAAAGCTTGCTGACAGCTCCATGGCTGTAAGTGTGGCAGCACTTAATACTGCAATTGTAGCTAAAGTCCTGGCACTTGCCTTAATTCTGTAAAGTAGTTGAGAGGTTCCTATCATGTTAGCACCCTTAAAGTATCTTCTTTCATTCTTCTTTAAAAGCTTAATAATTAACAGTGTTAGTGAAGAAAAAAGCATAAAGGTTCCAAGTACGATAAGCAGAAGAGTCACAGGTATTAAAAGGACGCTGGTCCTTGCTGACCCCTTTGTGTATAACAAGTATCCTCCGCCAATTAACACAATGGATAATATTGATCGAAGGACCGAAGGCCTTGGTTCCCTCTCCCCCTGGCTTTCAGCCTTAAAAAGCTCTATAAGCTTAAACCTATATATAAGCATGTAGCCGTGTATTGAGGTAATGAAGAATAATACCATAAATACAAGTGCAGTATTTATAATTGCCTGTAAAGGAATCATAAATGCAATATCAGCTGAAAATCCCATAAGCCTGATCAAAAGCATTATAAACAGTTTGGAAAGTAAACTACCCATGACAATACCTGTTAAAAGCGCTGCTGCTCCCATAACAATATTTTCATAAAAAAGCATTGTCCCTATTTGCTTTTTTCTTATTCCCAGAAGAGAATAGAGAGCAACTTCCTTTTTTCTTTTTCTGATAAAAAAGGAGTTGGAATACCAGATGAAAATAGCAGCAAATACTGCAATAACTGCTGCAGCTGCTTTAAATACAGTATAAAAATATACGGAGGAACCAACAACCCTTTGAACCTCTGTGTTATATTGTATTGAGGTAAAGGTAAAGTAAATCATTATGCTGAATACCATAGATACAAAGTATAGGAAATAGTTATAAAAGTTTCTTTTTATATTTTTAAAGGCAATATCCCTTAAGCCCATAATTTTCACGCTCCCATCTATTAGCTCATTACATATCAGTGAGGCCGCCCCCAAGGGTTTTGAGAACGTCAAGTATTCTTTGGAAGAATTCTCTTCGGGAGCCCCCTCTATAAAGTTCTGTAAATAACAAACCATCCTTGATGAAGATTATTCTTTTACAGTAACTGGCCGCAAAGGCATCATGTGTTACCATCATAATTGTTGCTTTGTCCTTTTCATTCAAGTCGCTGAGAGCTTGTAGGAGCTCAGTAGCTGACTTTGAATCCAAAGCTCCTGTAGGCTCATCAGCAAGAACCAGGGCAGGCCTGTTTATAATTGCTCTTGCTGCCGCAGTCCTCTGCTTCTGACCTCCTGAAATTTCATAAGGGTATTTATCTAAAATATCCTCAATGCCAAGGCCTGAAGAAACCTCCTTGAGCCTCCTTTTAAGCTCATTCAGGTTAACCCTTGAAAGTGAAAGCGGAAGTACTATATTCTCCTTTACCGTTAAGGTATCCAGAAGATTAAAGTCCTGAAAAATAAATCCTAGCTTGTTCCTTCTGAAAACAGACAGCTTCTCTTCATTCATTTTTACTATATCCTCTCCACCTATGGTCACAGTGCCGCTGCTTGGCTTGTCTATGGTGGAGATGATATTTAATAGCGTTGTTTTCCCCGCCCCAGATGGGCCCATTATCCCTACAAATTCTCCCTCCTTGATATTAAGATCTATATCATGAAGTGCGGTGTACACATTCCCTCTTGAACCATAAACTTTTTTTAAATTCTTGGCCATTAAAACATTACTCATATATATACCTCCCATTTCTATCATTTATCAAATAACTGCTGGTTACTTCAAATCAACATTTTTCAGTTCCGGATATCTTTGAAGCAGAGAATTAGGTGAAAGACTATCTTCACTCTTTAGGTACTCATCAAAAAATCTCACTGTTAATTCTTTCGTAATCTCAAGGCATCTTTCTGGCTCTGTCTTTCCGCTAATGCCCATTAACTCTCGAAGCTTACTAGAACCTATGAATAATCCGATATCTGTGAACTTCATATGGTCACTACCTTCTATGGTAAATAAATTCCCTGACTCCTTCAGAACCTCCACAAGCTCAATTACATTTTTCTGTTCTTTTCTGTAAGCCTCATTATAGGTTTCCTTGCTTTCATACATTAAGAGTGTGTTTTTTTGCTCCTCTTCAGTGAGATCCTCATACTTCTTCAAAAGACCTTCTCTGCTTTGAATACTTTGAATAAAATAATCATCGTTTGCAAGCATTAATAAAGGTGCCATATTTTCCCACTTATCTTTTGGGGCAGTATAAACTCTTCCATCCAAGTTGATGGCAGCCTTAACCCTATTGTCATTAATTGCTAGGTTATATGCTGTTGCCCCGCCTAAGGAGTGCCCTATTGCACCTATCTTATCCAAATTTAACCTTCCTTTAAAGCCGGAAGTTATTTTTCCTTTATTCATTTCACTTAGACTTTCTATTACAAATTTAGAATCCTCAGCCATTATTTCAGTAATTATCTCTGCCGGTTCCACTGCTTTAAAGTACGTTGTAGCCTCCTTAGCTGAAACTATTTTATCTGGAAAAAGGGTTGCCCAGGACACAAAGGTATGATCAATAGCAACAACAATATATCCCTGGCTTGCAAGATCCTCACACTGGGAGGTTTGCACCTCCATTGTTGTTCCTCCTCCATGGGAGAACAGAACCACAGGATAGCTTTGTTCCTTATCTGATACTTGTAAATCAACCTTTGAATTCGTCTTAACAAGTTTTATATGGTTGAATAGAAAATCAGGTAAACCATAGCCTGCTGCAAATGCCTTTATAAGCTCCGATGAATTATGAAAATAACCATCGAATTCCTTTGAATTATCCATCTTTCCAGGATAATAAACCTTAACCATCAGCTCTCTCTTTTTAGATGATTTATCAAGGAAGGGATCATTTCTATTTTCATCAACTAAGTGAAGGTATTTAATACCCACATCATAGCTTCCTGTTGGTTTGGGAAGCTTAAAAACAGGAAGAGCACAGGAAAGAATGGTTGTGCCTCCAAGAAATATAAAACATAAGAAACCTGCAATCACCTTTATTCCCATAGGTGTTTTTACCTTTAAAAATTTATTCTTTGTTTTCAGCAATGTATAAAGTGCATATATGCCAACAAAAGCATAGGAAAAAATCATTTGATACCGTAGTCCCTCTAAAAATCCGTGGATTAACAGAAGGATTATATTCAAGGCTACAGCTCCCAGCCGAGCTGCCTTTGACTGCTTTTTAAAACTCAATAACAGGGAAAAGAAATTTACTAAAATCAATATTATCTCAAATATTCTCATTAGATTACCTCCTATATTTTTCAGGGGCAAAACTATAATTACTTTCTTTGCCTCCTGATTCGTTTCACTTACAGGATAATTTTATAAAATATAGGAAATCAAATCCATTTATCCGCCTTACAAAATATAACTTATTCCTTACGTTTTTGTCACTTATAAAAAAAAAGTGGCAGTGCCACTTTAATAATCCACTATTAAATCTATTATTTCTGCTCCCTTGAAACCTGGAGATAGTTAAGCAGTTTTGGGAAGAGGATTGTTACTTTTGTATACTCACCATACTGTGATTCAATAGCTATATCATGGCCAAGCTTCCTGGCTAATTTTTGGGCAAGATAAAGCCCCATACCCGTTGATTTGATGTTTTCCCGCCCATTATAGCCTGTAAAGCCCTTATCAAACACCCTCTCAATATCTTCAGGTCTGACTCCCATACCGTTATCCTCTATAATAAGCCTCTGCAACCTGTGGTCAGTTTTGCCATAAATCTTAATTCTGCCTCCTGGGGAAGTGTACTTCAATGCATTACCCAGTGCCTGATCTAAAATGAAAGAAAGCCATTTTTTGTCCGTAATAATCTCTAAATCAGTGTTATAAATTTCTATATTTATTTTTTTATTAATAAAGGTTTTAACATGCTTTTTTACAACATCCTTAACTACTCTGTCCAGCCCTATTTCATTTATAAGATAGTCCTTGGAGAAATCATCTATTTTAGAATAATAAAGAGCCTGCTCTATGTAGCCTTCAATCTTGTCCAGTTCTTCCTCAAGGCTGTACAGAGTTTCCTTATTTGGTGATTTGGAATTACTTTCAATGAGCAACCTACTTACTGCTATGGGAGTTTTGATTTCATGAACCCAAGAGGTTATAAACTCTTCATATTCCTTTTTTTGTTCATGAAGGCCTTCTATATTTGTGTTATGTTCATTGTATAAAGCTGAGAGTACCTCATGAAAGAGAATTTGCTCATGGCTTTTAGGAGTTGGAAGGCGGTTTATTATTTCATCTCGCCTGCCTTCAACAATATCTTTTAAACTTAAATAGTAACTTCTATGATAAAAATAGCTTACTGTTAAATAGATTATAAAAAAGGAGAAAGAAACAAAGTTAATATAAGCTATATTACCTGGACTTACTCTAACTGAATCATCCAAATAAATAATCATTGAGATAAACAGCATAAGCAGAGTAAAACATATTATTGAAACTTTTCTATCAGCTAAAAATGCAGTGAATCTCATAAAATTATATACCCCTGACCTTTCTTTGTCTGGACATAATCCGTAAGTCCTAAATCCTCCAGCTTCCTTCTAAGCCTGTTGATGTTTACCGTCAAGGTATTATCATCTACGAAGCTCTCATCTTCCCAAAGGGCTCTCATTATCTTATCTCTGCTTACTATTTCACCCTTATCCTTCATAAGTGTATAGAGTATTTTAAATTCATTTTTAGTAAGCTCTAATTTGTTATCCTTAAACAAAACTGAGCTATCCTTAAGGTTAAGGACTACACCATTATCTTCAATTATATTGGACAGAGCATTGGTATAATTATAAGTTCTTCTTAAAAGGGCATTTATCTTTGCCATCAAAACATCCAGAGAGAAAGGTTTTTGTATAAAGTCATCTCCTCCCATATTAACTGCCATGATTATGTCCATATTAGTATTTCTGGATGATATAAATATTATGGGAACCTTTGAGACCTCCCGCATTTTCCCACACCAATAAAAACCATCATAGGAGGGTAAGTTTATGTCCATTAGAACAAGATGAGGTTGATATTTTGCAAAAACCTCCATTACATTATTAAAGTCTTGTACATAGCATCCACTAAACCCCCATCTCTCTATGTTCTCTAGGATTAATTCCCTCATTTTAGGCTCGTCTTCTACAATCAATATTTTAAACATATATGTCTTCCTTTCCATAAAAACAACTATGCTTTAATCAACCATACATTTATTCAAGTTTTTTCAATTATAACACATTTTGTAAATTTCCATAGCAAACCCATTACATTTTTCACTTTTAGTAGGATACCTTGATATATAAAAAAACACTGACTCCTTCACATTTCATATAGGAATCAGTGTTTTTTATTTTTATTTATTATTTCCGCAAAATCTTATCCATAGCTTTTCCCTTTGCTAACTCATCGATGAGCTTATCCAAATAGCGAATTGACTGCATAGTTGGTTCTTGGATGTCTTCCACTCGGACACCGCATACCACACCCTTGATCAAAGCCCGGGAGGGATTCAGCTCAGGAGCTTCAGCAAAGAAGGTCTCAAAGTCTGTCTCTTTTTCCAATTGTTCTTCTAACTCTTCCTGACTATATCCTGTTAACCAACGGATGATTTCATCTACTTCTGCTTTTGTGCGTCCTTTTTTCTCCGCTTTGGCAACATAAAGAATATAAACACTTGCTACACTCATTGTATAGATACGATGTTTGGTCATGATATATCCTCGCTTGTACAGTTTTCTTTATTATATCATGAAGGACAAATAAGTAAAATTTGTGCCAAGAACTTGTTTTTTTCTTCTACTCCTTAAAAACTACCTCAAGGTGATGTTTTTCAATATCAGCTGCAGCAAACCTCAACAGATCCTGACCTTCTACTAGTAGTGCTTCATAATCTTCTTTTGGAATACGCTGGAATAATTCAATGTTCAAAGTTGCCCTATTGGATTGCTTTACGATTTTCCATATGCCTTTGACAAAGCCATCTATTAGTACCGTTGCTTTTATTATTCCATTTTTCGTGAATACTAAATTCTCATATTCCTTTGCAATAATCCTAGTTCTATCTGCATAGGACAAGAGCATGTTATCAAATTCCCCTAAGAAACGCGGCGGAGCTAATGTATTTCTATCTGGTCTTGGGGAATCTGGTAAATCAAAGAGCTCATTTCCTTGTTCATCAAAAAATGTACACAGTCCTGGTCGTAATTTCTCTATTACCTCTCGAATCCTGGTAAGTCCTGACCAAACTTGAATATCCTTAACACTAGCAGGACCAAAGCTCCTAATGTAGCTCATTATCATTTCATCCAATGATGTATTTTTAGATAATGATTTTCCCAGCCATAATTCCGCAGGAATGTGGAGTGCCTCACCGCTTTTACCCCATATACCTCGAGGCGGTACTTGCACAAGAGAAAGATGGTTTCGTACTGCATTTGCTAAAGCTTTTGGATCACGGTCTGGCCAATATTCATTTAACAATTTCCCAAGGTCATTTAAGGTACGGGGTTCCTCTTCTAATATTGCCCGTCCTATTTTTATAAGCTCATTAGTGTCAATTCCTTTTAAAAATCTTCCGTAGCTCCCTTGCAGAGTGCGTTCAAAAACCGGCTTAAGTAAAAGACGATACTCTAAACATTGACGATCAGTTACCATATGTAGGGTGGAACGCATCATTGCAGTGCGCACTACTTTCCTATCATTAATTAGATCAATTAATTCTTCTTTCCGGAAATTTAGCAATCGGGTCCAAAGACCAAAATAAGCTGAATTTGGAGCCTGTGATTGTATTCCAGCCAAATGCTCTATTACATCATAAACAGACATTTCTACTCGTTTCAATAATAACTGTCGTTCTAGAAGTGCACGATTTAGAGATCTTTTATCTAACACATTCACATCATTTACTTTTCTAGGTATATCAATTTTGTTCATAATCATCTCTCCTAGCTTAAAGTTATTTTTCGGTTTATGTGTTTATTATAATTTACTGATGTAAGGATAAGTTTAATTATGAAAATATGCTCTTCTGTTCTATAGCCACCAATTATAGCTTATCATTTAATAAACTATAATTAGCTCTTTGCTCTATACTTCCATCATCCTTTTCAACTTGAAAAGTTTTTTCTAATAGAAAACCATGTCTTTCTAAAACTTTTATTGATTTTATATTTTCAACTCGTACATGCTCAGCAACTATCTTATCTAATTTCAACACTTCAAATGCATAATTACAAACGGCATTAATTACTTCTTGAATATAGCCCTTGCCCCTATATTGAGGTAAAAGATCATAACCAATTTCCGCTTGGGTTTTATCATCGGATATATTCCACAGTGATATTCCTCCTACATACTCATTTGTACCTTTCATATCAAATGACCAAAGAATAGCCTCATTTCTATCTATCATTCCTTCTATCTTAACCACATAAGCTTCTGCTTCTTTAACTGTCTCATATCTTTTTACTCCAGTAAATTTCGAATAAGCCTCATCTGAGCGTATTTGGAAGATTTTTTCTGCATCGGATTCATTCACCCTTCTTAGAATAAACCTTGCCGTTTGTAATGTAGGAAAAGGTGTAAAATTAATATAATTCATTCTAACAACCTCCTTTTTTCAATATTACGTCCTTCAAACAATCGTAAAATCTTTAATCTGTTCTCCATCATATTTTCGCTCTTCTTAAAATATACTTTAAACTAAATCTTTAAATTATTTCTTCTCAAATTTACAATTTATAATACTTAACTTTCCATTTATGAAACTTGAGTTATACACCTGTTATCTATCAAGAATACATCACCTATATAGGAAGTCTTGTCCTCAGTGCATAGGATAGCACCATCATCACATATCCCATATAAAGGATATTCTTCAGAAAGTGCAAGCAACTCGTCAGTTATGTTATCTTTATCCAAATGCGGCTCAACAGAAAATTCAACTAATCCCAGAGCCTCATATATTTCCAACTTATTATGTTTGCAGGTTAATGTACATACAGCGGTTTTTGCCATATTTATAGATCCCGCACTCATTCCAATAATCACACCCTTATGATTTCGGATATATGGTATCAGACCATAAGATTCCAAATAGGCAAACTGGGTAGGCGTATCACCACCGGCAAGCCATAAAACATCTGCATTTCTAACAGTTTCTTGTGCAGTTTCATTTGACATTCTGCTATCTATGACATCTACGCAGCCAAAGGTTATTCCACAATCTGAAAACATCTTTAAAAATTCATTACAATACCAATCGGTTTTCTCATGTATATTTTCAAATTCAGAAGCTACAAAAGCAAGCTTCATACCTGGTTTTATATATGTTCTCAATAACTGGCTAAAATCATTGGGAAAGCCATTAGAGAATCCACTTGCGAGTATTTTTACCATCATATATCCCCCTTTTCAAATTACTATTTGTAATATATTAACACCACACTATTCATTATATTTTATAACAATTTTTGTAGATATTATATTAAAATCTTTTTATACATCATTTAAAGATTAAGATTAATTTTCTTGGTATTGATATAGAAGTTGAAAGCAATGAAAAAAGTGCCCCATCCTGTAAAGATTAGCACTTTCTCTAGAAAACTTACTTAATTAAGTTCATCAAATAGTCCTAAAACAACTTTAACCGTGATTATAAGGTATATGTTCTGAACCGAAAAACTTAGGATTTTCACTACTTATCATTTCTAAAATATTATCATTTAAAAAACTAGGTAATAAATATATTTCCTTTAAATTATTTATATCAATCCATTCACTTTTAAGTTGCATATCATCTATTTCATAAGGATTAATGGTTTTGTCATTTTTTAATTTACATATAAAAATATGATACATTTTATGAATATATTCAGGGTATAACTCTCGTGTTTTATGGTTATCACATATTTCCTCATATAAAGCTGAAAATCTTATTGGTATAACGTTGTATCCAGTCTCTTCAAGACATTCTCTCATAATGGCCTCATGTAAAGTTTCATATGTATCTTGGCCACCGCCTGGTAATGAATAATAATTTCCATTATTCTCGTCAAAGCACTTGTTTAATAAAATTTTATTGTTATTTATTATAATTGCTTTTGCTGTACTTCTTATGCTCATTTTTACCTCCGTAAAACTAACCAATTGTTAAGTTCCTATTTACGTTATACTTTAATATTTCCTCCTCAACTTTTTTGTGAAGCTCCCAAACATTACAAGTTTGATTACCTAAAACAATGCTTGTTGTATCAATACTTGGATAATAGGCAAACATAGCCGCAACACCTTGATTAGAGCCTTCCTTGTACATACTAATTAAACTTCCTCCATTATCATAAGCAAAATGGAAGCCATATCCGTTAACTACCTTCCCCCAGTGATATTCTTCCTCAATTTTGCTTTGAGGATTCATAATTTCCTTTGTCATTTCTTCCGATAATTGTAACGTCATTAGGAATCCTTGTCCCTTTTAAATCAATAATATCTACAATTTTATCATCAATTCTTAAAGCCTTTTTATCCACTAGCTGCAAGATTGCAACAGCTGTAAATAATTTTGTCACAGATGCAGTATCAAACAAAGTTTCAACTGTATTTTTCACTTTAAACCCTCTATGAGCATATCCATATGCCTTTGAAAACACAGTACTGTCTCCTTTTTTAACTAACCCAGCTCCAGAAAAATTTCTTTATAATATTTTTCATATAAAGATAATATTTCATTATGCATTATAATTCCCCTATGGCATGTAAATTCCAAAAACACCTAGTTACATTTATATTCAATTATACCATGTTTAAACATATGATATATGCAAGCTTCCAATCTTCCTGTGAGTTCTATTAGTTATATCCTCGCTGTAAAAACTTAAATAGAAAGAGAATCCCCCTAATCTGAGGATTCTCTTTCCTTATTATAATGCCAATGAAAGTCGTCTTTTCTTTACATACTCCATCAAAGTGGTTCCTTGCTTAATATTAAACACTCTTGAAAAATGAAATGTAGAACAACCACAGGCACCGGCTATTATATCTGGTGTTAATTCATTTTTAATATTTTTCTCAATGAAATCAATACATAGTACTATTGCATCATTATAGTTCAAATTCTCACCGACCCTTTCCCCACGTGGTAATTATAGTATAGCATCGTGAATATAATAAAACTGTTCCTAATTTGCTAATATTAATCTATAAAAAACACCTGTTCAAACAGGTGTTTTTAATTAAATCGTTTATAGTACAGTTAGCCTTATATCCTCTAAGTAAAATCTTTTTTAAATTACAAATGTATATTGACCGTTAAGATTATTATACTTATGAAACACCTGCTTCTAATATAGAAAACTTCTTATTATTACAATCAATCTCTGCTAATGCTCCATATGGGAGTATCATCATTGGGGCTGTATGCCCAAAATTCATATTATACATTATTGGTAAATTCTTAAGATTCAATTCTTCTTTAATAACCTTATTAATTACATTCTTATATTCTTCATAATATTTATTATCATAGGGTTTACCAAACATTACACCATTAACCTTTTCAAAAATACCTTGTGAACCATAATTTCTAAGCCAATATTCAAAGTATGAAGGACTTGGTGTATCCTCTGTAGTTTCAAGAAATAATATTGTTTCATTCCACATATCTATCTCTGGCCAAATTTTTGTTCCTTTAACCATTTCCAACACTTCAATACAGCCACCAATTAATTTACCCTTTACAGTTCCATTGCCTTGTAAAACTTCTACGCCCTCATGGGATTTAGTATTTCTACTTATATCTTTATTATTTTCATGCCAGGGTAAATTTTCACTAGTCCATATATCTGATGAATGTATTTCTCCTATTTGCTCTGTGTTAAATAACACCTTATTAATCCAATACTTTGTATAATCGAACATTTTAACGTTCTCAGCAAACTCTGATAAAATGGCTGGTCCATAAAAGCTAGATACTCCTGCTTTTAAACATATCATATGTGCTACTGTTGTATCCGAATATCCAATGAATACTTTAGGATTTTCCTTTATAACATTAAAATCCATAAATGGAAGCATTCTTATGCTCTCATCTCCGCCAATGCATGAAAAAATCCCTTTAATTGATTTATCTTTAAAAGCATTCATAAAATCTTCCGCTCTTTTTTCCGGATGTTTATATAAATATTCACTTCCCCTTAAAGTATGTTCCATCTCAATAACTTCAAGGCCAAATTCCTCTTGAAGTCTTTTCTTACCTTGCTTATATCTCCATAATATTTCTTTGTCTCCTGCCCCTCCCCAGGACAAACTTACAGTTGCTATTTTGTCTCCCCTTTTAAGAGCAGACGGTTTTATCAAATTTAACATAACTTCTCACCCTTTTTTAAATATTATACCATAAATTAACATTGCTTATGATGTAATAATATCAACTATAAACACAGCCTTAACCAAGTACTAGCAATGGTTAAGGCTATAATCAAACAATTCTAAGGCTACTTTTTTTCGTACCCACTTCCCCTGATATTAATAATATTAATTCAAACAATATGATCCTATAGATTCCTGCCTCAAGCATACAGCCAATCTTCCCATGCCTTGAGTAGGCAATATTGATGTGATAAAGGCTCACTGCCTCCTTAGCTGAAGGTTAGACTTTCTCTCTAATAAATCAGTTCTCCTGCTTTATAGCCCTCAGGCAATTCTTCTTCACTTAAAAACTTGAAGGTATCATCACGTAGTATTGGTAAAAATGCCTCATATGGAAACTTAGTAAACTCACAGGCATAACTACTGGCTCCGAACCACTTACCCTCTTTGCTGCTTAAATTTAAATCTCTAGCAAACTTTGTATTATTTGAGCAATCATGAACTGCTAAGTCCCACTTTTCTTCATCGGCTATTTTCATAAACTTTAAGGTTAGTTCCCTGCTCCAAATTGGAGATATATAGCCATGTCTTGAAATATACATGTTCTCGTCATAATAGTTGCCTATATTGTTTTCATTTAAATGCAATTCTGCACAATTGATAAAATCCAGTTTTGTATCTAAAATTGCTTCTTTTTTCTTAAAAAAGCCTTCAAAAAACTCAGGAGTCATTGGAGTCTCAACCCCTACATTTTTAATATATTTTTTTGCTATTTTAATATTTTCAATAACCTTGTCTGAGCACTTAGAAGCACCTAGATTGAAACGTATCTCATTAAGACCAGCTTCACCTAAGGCTTTCAAGGTGTCCTCTGTAGCTAAAATACCATTTGTATATAGATGTTGATAAACCCCTGCATCACTAAATTTCTTTATAATGGAATAGTATTTTTCAATTTCCATGAAGGGCTCTAAATAAACATAAGCAATACCCGTAGGTTTCTTGTGGATGGAAAGAAGTAAATCAATATCCTTCTCATAAAACTTTGTACCTCCAATTTCCCACATACCTTCACCAACTGGAGGAATGTCTCCTAGCTCTCCATAATTATAGCAAAACTTACACTCTATATTACATTTATTCGTTTTCCTAACTGCACCTAAACCAGTTCCCAAAAGACAAGAACGACATCCTTTTGAAAACTTACTTTCATCTCCCACAAAAATAGTTCTATTCTCCAAGCTTTTCAAGCCTTTAATTTCTGACATTAGCGTATCATTTCTATGATTAATGGCTTCCTCAATTTGCGCAAAGGTAGAGTAAACTATTTCTTGCTGTTTTGTCATTAGTTCCTCATCCTCTGGTAATATTGAAAAAAATTCAAACCACATAAGTGCATCCTTCTTGGAAATTTTCATAATATATCCCCCTCTAATTTTATCCCCCAGAAGACTAAGTTTAAGTCTTCTTGCTGTGCTTTTTAATTGAATCACTGTTTTATATGTGTCATTAGTTATTCATTATACAATTATACTTAAACGACTTCAATCTTAACAATTTCATCTATGGGGATTGTAATATCGGAAATTATTTCATTATCTTCTATAACTAGCTCTTTATTTGAAAAAGAAAGTATAATTACATCTAAAAGTTCAGTATCTTTTCCAAATATTCCACTCCATATATGTTTTTCATTTAAATAAATATTAATCTTCTTACCAATAAAAAATTCTTTATCTATATTGGTATACTCTGTTAAATTAATCGGATATTTATCTTTTTTATCACTTAGTTGTATTTGTGTTATAAACTTTTTTGCTAATATACCAACTATTCTTTTCTTCTTTTCTGGTATCAAATAATATATAAATTTCTCATCATCTCTTAATAAATAAGCATCTAAAATTCCATCATTCCAATCAGTTAGTTCCACTGTGCATTTCTTAGAAATATACTTCTGATTTTTTTTATCTCTATTATAAATATAATCACCATTTGAGTTCTTTGATTTATTACACATTTCATTATTTCCTAATAACATATCAATGCTGATATTAAACACCTTAGATAGTGCTTTAATATTTTCAATATCAGGCATCCCTTTATTACTTTCCCATTTAGCTACAGCGGACCTTGATACAGATATCTTTTCTGCTAGCTGCTCTTGCGATAAATTTAATCTCTTTCTATTCTCTGTGATTATATTTCCTATGCTCATAATATTCCTCCAAATAAAGTTTACAAAAACATACTACTTTAAATCTATTAAAATTATCAAGATACTTGTAGTAACATCTATGTTACTCTCCATAGCACCACATGTTTGTGTATCTAAATCTTCAATAATCTTATCCTTGAGGATCTTGTTTCAAATATTTATGGACTATTATTTTAACCACATAGAACAAAAGTGCTATTAATCTATTACTCAAATTTACTCCTATTTATATTACAACATATTTTGTAAATATACTATTACTTATAGTACGGTTCACTATAACGGTAATAACGTAGACTTTTTTAGCTTTTTCTATAAGATAATTATGACACTATCACAAAAAAGGATCAGAAATCATCAAGGAAAATGATGTTGTATATCTTATCAGTACTTCTTTAGGTTTTATCTTTCTGAAAAATATACCAAGAGATATAAAGTACACACTTGTATTAATTCTGTAACCCTTGCAGAAGAATTAAAATACTGGGATAATATAATAGTATAATTTTGGTGGAAAAAGAAAAATAAATATAGAACTTGTAGTTTTAAATTGGGGAATAATATACTTCAACAATGAGAAAATATAAAAATTTAGTGGCATTAAAGCTTGTAAATTTATTTTGCGATAAGGAGGAAAAAGATGAGTGATTTAAAAAAGATGGATGTTAGAAATGCTGTTCGCAATAGTTACAAGAAAATAGCTATTGGAACTGTAAAACAGGGTTGCTGCAGTGATGACACTATAAGTCTTAAAAAATCCTCAGTGGAAATATCACGTAAAATAGGATACTCTGATGAGGAAATTTTAAACGCTCCAGAAGGAGCTAATATGGGATTAGGATGTGGAAATCCTCAACCAATTGCTAATATAAAAGAAGGTGAAACTGTCGTAGACCTTGGAAGTGGCGGAGGCTTCGATTGTTTTTTAGCTTCAAAAAAAGTTGGACCTAAAGGTTATATTATTGGAGTTGATATGACTCCAGAGATGATTACTAAAGCTAGAATTTTGGCAAGGAAAAATAGATATAGAAATGTTGATTTTAGATTAGGTGAAATTGAAAATCTACCTGTAGCAGATAATACTGCTGATGTTATAATTTCAAATTGTGTTATAAACTTATCTCCTAAAAAACAAAGGGTTTATAATGAAGTTTATCGTGTATTAAAAAAAGGTGGCAGAGTTGCTATATCTGATATAGTTCTTGTTCGAGAATTAACGGATGAAATGAAGCAAGATGAAAAGCTTTATTGTGGCTGAGTTACCGGAGCCTCTTCAGTTGAAGAGTTGAGAATATATTTAGAAAATGCAGGATTTAGTGATATTAGCATTGAAACTAAAGAAGTATCTAAGGAATACGCAGAAAAATGGGCACATAATCTAAATGTTGGTGAATACATTATGTCTGGGTCTATAAAAGCAACAAAGTTGTAATTTATTGTTATTCTACTTCATCGTTACAGCATGTTATTATAGCGTGAATAAGGGACTTACTACTTGGTAGTAAGTCCTTTATTACTTCTAATCAAAAATTCTATATTATTTATGTTACGATTCTCCGTATCATAAGCAAGTGAGGTTTTTACATTATATACCACAATTATTCCATATCACTAAAGGGTAAATAGAGTTTATAAAATGTATACATACATCAAATTATTGATGCAAATTATTGCTGTAAGTGACTATGAATTAGAATAAGAAACAAAACTGGAAAAATTGGTGTTGATATCACTTAATGTATTTAGTTTTAAAGAACCTTTAATTGGTATTTTATAAAGAGAGATTGCAAAAGTTTAATTTGTATGATAACCTATATTTAATTTTAATGAATGGAGGGGTGCTTAAAAATGTGGATTTTATCTCGATTATATGCTTTATGTAACTAATTAAATAGTACTTAAAGGCTCTACCTATGTGTGGGGTAATCGGGATTAGTCTATCTATTTTTAAGAACCCTTCTTAGCGGAGTTTATTTAATGCGTTTAGGGATAGAGACAAATCTATCCTTTTTTGCGTTTGTTTAAAGATAGAATAGTAATTAATAGAAAACAAATAAAACTTTCTTAATTTAGATGAATTTAAGGTTTCATTTCTTTATTTTTGCTTGTATAAGCTTACAAGAGGAGTATATACTTAAGTTCTTAAATTAGTGAGAAGTATTTTGTTATGTTATATAATTATAGGCTAAATCAACAAGGATAACTTATTTTACTATTGTAGAATAAGGAATTTCTTTGATTTTTGTCATCTTCTTCCGTTTACTTAAAGCACAGGTATCTAGCCTGTGTTTTTTATATTTAATAAGTAAATGAGGTGCAAAAAATGCGTTAAAAAGTTTGGCATTAACAATACTTTATTTCAATTTCGAACAAGTATTTAATAATAAAGGAGATTAGATATTATGACATATAATAGTGAAAATAAAAGAATATGGTTTATTACAGGAGCAAGTAAAGGTCTTGGATATGCTTTCACCCTTTCTGCTCTGAAAGCTGGGGATAAGGTTGTAGCAGTCGCAAGAACTATCGACAAATTGGAAAAGCTAAAAGAAGAGTATAAAGATACTTTATTGCCATTGAAACTAAATATTACAGATAGAAAAGCTGTTTTTTCCACGGTTGAAGTAGCAGTCCAACATTTTGGGAAACTTGATGTTGTTGTTAACAATGCGGGCATAATGACTTTAGGTATGATTGAAGAACTAAGCGAATCTGATGCTAGAAACCTGATGGAAGCAAACTTTTTTGGAGCTCTTTGGGTATGCCAGGCAGTAATGCCTTATTTGCGTTCTCAAGGCTCTGGACATATTATACAAATTTCCAGTATCGGTGGAATTATCTCAGGTCCTATGAGTGGTATTTATAGTGCAAGTAAATTTGCTATAGAAGGAATGAGCGAAGCCTTAGCAAAAGAAGCAGCTCACTTTGGCATAAAACTTACTATAGTAGAACCTGGTGGGTACTGGACAGACTTATATACCTCAATGGGTTACAGCAATCCATTAGATTCATACGGAACGCTGCGTGAAGAATTGGCTAAACAGTACTCAGAAGGTTCTGTGGATAGCGATCCTTCATTGGCTGCAGAAGCTCTTATGAAATTAGTAAATAATGACAATCCTCCTCTTAGGCTTATCCTTGGCAGCGTGGTGTACGATTTAGCTGTAAACACGTTAAAGGAACGAATAATTGTTTGGGAGGAATGGGAAACAGTTAGCCGCGCTGCTGAAAAAGGTATCCCTGCACCTGAGGGTTATGGAGTATCAGAGGATTAAAAACTGAAGAGCTTCCATCGGAGATTTCTTATGAAGCTGTAGTAATTTAATTATTTAAGTTCGCTTTTTCTTATAATGCTCACCAACTACTAATGAGATAAGAATAGGCTGAATTATGGAAACTTACTCAGTCATGTGGTCCATTTTTACATATAGTAGGAGGGCCATATTAATCATTTGGGGAGGCTTTAAGAAACGCACTTTTACCATTGGTGCGTCGGTTCTTATGATGGGAATTGGTGTTGCCATATCGGGAATACTGCCCCCAAGTGCCTTCGTTATTTTTGCGGTATGTTGTACGGTTAAGGGAGTGTCAACTCCATTTTATGACGTGCAAAACGCTCTATTCCAAGAGAAAATTAAACCTGAATTATTAGGGAGGGTCTTTTCTTTACTTGGAAGTGTGATGTCATTTGCAATGCCTTTGGGCTTATTGTGTTCTGGTCTTTTTGTGGAACATATAGGTGTTGAAAAATGGTTTTTTTGTTTCTGGCATAGGAATTAAATCCATATCAGTTTTGGTATTTGTGCTTCCTATAGTACAATTACTTGATAATCTTACCACATAAAACAGTCTATGCTAATTTGAGTAAAGGAGGGTAGATTTACAATGGGTGTAGTAATTACTGTGCAATAGCAGGGGCTATTGCATGCTAAAAGTGAGCAACTAAAAAATAGCCTTTGCTAATCCTAAATATCATAGAGTGATTAGGAGATGCAAAATGAGCTATATTAATATATATGACGTATTGCCAAAAGAAATTGTCGAGCAAATCCAAGAATATGTTGATGGTGTTAAGATCTATATTCCCAAAAAAGCAGATAGCCGTAAATCATGGGGAACCAATACGGACACTAAGCAATTGGTCTCTTCGCGTAACCAACAAATAAGACTTGAACATCAAAATGGATTGTCCGTGTCCAAATTAGCTCAGAAGTACTTTTTGGCAGAAAAAACCATACAGAAAATTGTGTATTTACCACAACAGACAGAATAACATTAAAGCGCCTAAGCTCTTGATAGCTTATGGCGCTTCTTTTTTTACCAAATAAGAAGGAGGATTCAATTTCCAACTCTGAATGGTATGCTAAAAACATAATAAGTTGTATTGTCGCTAAGTAATTTTAGATGCTCGTGCAGTATGGAGGTGTTATTGTGCCTGGCAACAATAGAGAGATTAATCATTCACTCCCTATTCATTATTCTCAGAATTATCTGATATGCAATGAATTGATAGATAGATTACTCCAACAGTCAAGCATCCGCTCAAATGATGAAGTGCTTGACATTGGAGCAGGAAAAGGAATCATAACAAAAGCATTACTTAACCTTGGCTGTAGAGTCATAGCGGTTGAATTGGATCAAAAAAACATATTGTATCTAAAAAAACAGTTCGAGAATGAAAAACGATGTGCTTTGATTTTTGGCGACTTCATGGAATTACCTTTGCCAGAAGGAAATTATAAGATTTTTTCTAATATACCGTTTTTCATTACATCAAATGTTCTTAATAAGATTACGCAAGCAAAAAATCCACCTATTGACACTTATCTAATATTGCAAAAACAGGCGGCGATGAAATATTGTGGAGCGATGGAAACTACACTAAAATCTCTTTTGCTTAGACCAAGATTCAATATGATGATTGTGCACCAATTTTCTCATAATGATTTTTCTCCAAGACCAAATGTGGATATTGTTTTGTTACGTATTCAAAAGCGTAATGTTGATGAATTGACTATTAGAGAATTTGAGGTATATCGTGATTTCATTTGTTACTGCTATAAAAATAACAAAACTTTTCCCAAAAGAATCTTTACCTACAGACAATTAAAAGAATTGAGAAAAAGACATGGCATAACAAATTATCGAACTTCTAAAATGGGATATGAGGAATGGATAATATTGTTTAGATGTTTTTTACAATATGTAAGCGACGAAAAGAAATCACAAGTAAGAGGTTCATACAGTCAATATCTTTTACAAGAATCACTCCTAAAAAAACAATTTAGAAGCAGGAACTAGACTTTTAGCACAGAATCCAGATTCGAACAGAAAAGTTCACTTTATCTGACAAATAAAGTGAAAAACCTGTTTTCTCATTTATATTCCTCTATTCAAAAGCACGATAGAAAACATAGATCCGTACGATACTGTTTTTATTGGCTATCCTGTGTGGACGACTACTATTCCGCAGGCATTTAAGAGCTCTCTATCGGAATATGATTTTTTAGAAAAAACGGTTATCCTCTTCTACACCCATGTCAGATATGGCAGCGGCAGAAGTTTATAACAGATATTCTTTGTGATATGGAATTATCCCAAACCAAAGTAATAAAAAGGGAAATATACTCAAAATAAATAGAGACAAAGTCAAACTTATCAAAAGATGGTGTCGCAAAGCCGAGAGTCTACGGTGCATGTAGTACTATGATAGTCTGGTTGCTAAAGAGGTATTTCTTATGACACGATTTTTCTAACCTCTTCTGAGGTATACATTAATCTATATATACCGTCCTTTACCCTTACAATTTCATATTATAATTTTAAGTAAGTCAGTATTTCGCTACCACTGCCATTTTATTTATAAGTACATTTAATTTAAAATCCAAGTAAAAAGGTTATAATAAACAAAAAATTCTCCCAAATACAAGTATTGATGAACTGTTATATTCCAAAATGAAATTATTTCATTTATGGTGATAAGGTACCATATGCCATTACAAACTCCCCATCAGCAACTATAGTATCAGCTATTTCCTCTAACACAATTCTTACGCTATTTGTCATTTGTTCTGAGGTAAGCGTATGAACAACCTGTCTCCTTGATGTTTGATTTTCAATAATCGGAGTTAAGAGATTTCTTGCAAAAGTACTTCTACTATCACTTGCAAACATATCTTTAAGGGTCTTACCATCCAACTTATCTTTAAGACTATCGACAGTTTTCTCAGCTTCCTTTTGACTCAGCAAATATTCACCGGCCATATCTGCAAATACGCTCTCAATTACTTTAACCATTTCATCCGCATCGTCTTCAACAAATGCACCTACAACAGTATTTGTTACCTTTCCAGCAACGGAACCGCCTAAAACTGACCCCAGA
This sequence comes from Bacillota bacterium, assembly GCA_023451395.1. GTDB lineage: Bacteria > Bacillota > Clostridia > Clostridiales > Clostridiaceae > JAEXZL01. The sequence goes on from JAEXZL010000209.1 coordinate 21,202, forward strand.
AGTCCTCCAACAACCGTTCCAACTCCCGGCAGAATAGCAGAGCCAGCTGCTGCACCGGCAATCCATCCTCCAGTGCCTCCACCAACGGTTGCGGCTGTATTCGTTAGATTTTTAAACAACTGCTTTCCGGAAATTCTACCCCTGAAAATATTAGCAACATCAAAAGTTGATAATACTACAAATGTTACCCCGGCAGTGATGGCATTACCTCTAAGTAGCTTTGCAGCGCTTTTCATTGCTGCCGCTCCATAAATTGGTTTTGCACCGTGTCTAAATGCATTAATAAGAATCGCAGACGCTTTCGGACCCATAACAGCAATTACTGCCTCAGAACTGCCGACTAATGCACTATTTAATCCAGCTTTTGACAACTGACTCGTTAATATAGATGTTATAAATGCTGTTCCTCCAACTTTTAACCCTGAATATGTAGCAATTTTCAGTGCATCGTCAAAATCTTCTCCGTTCCATACAGATGTAGCAAAGGTAAGCATTGCAGTCACTCCGAATGCTGTAGTTGCGATAATAGCTCCGTTAACAGCATCATATGTCAAGGATTCTACTGTTCCAGCTTTTGCAATATTCCTTGCCTGCTCGTCGGTAAAATGTCCTTTTCTTACTATATTTTTCGCATCCTCAGGGTTACTTACTCCTTCAACCTGACCCCTTCGGATTTTTTCTTCCATTGCTTTTATTGCATCATCATACTTATCCGATGGCACCTCTATCTGCATCGGTTTTCCATCTATCATATATCTGAAGGTGCCCTTTCCATCATTATTAAAGCATTCATTGACACATCTTGAACCTGTAGCACAATATTTAGACTGAATGTATACACCATCAACAATTCTATCTGCACCATTCTTAGCATTATCGTCACCAACAATCTTTGCATCATGACCTGTCAGATTGTCATATAGTGTATTTGCTCTTTCAGCAGCAAAACCATGTCCTTGACGTGCATGAAACTTTTCTTCTTCAAATTGATTATTCACGGTCTGATACGCACCTATACCTAAACCGCCTGCTTTAGCTCCAACAGGTTCATTTTCTTTAAATTCAACATTAGTTTTTTGTTTCTTTGCGTTTTCATCGTAGTTCTTCATTATTTCAAGGAAGTCACGCAAAGGTGTTTTGTTCAAGAAGGTGCTTCTCAGTATAACGTAGGAACCATCATGGAGCTCAATATTCAGTTCTCGGTCACAATCCTTTTTATCAGTATTTACGATTTTCATTGATTTAATATCATCGTACCATAGCTTTTTTGGCTTTTCCAAAGTATCGATATAGTAAACTTTATCATCCGTAAAGATATACCCATTTTTTCCGCTTCCTACAACCGTAGTATCATACAAGCCAATTATCGTAGTACGATCTAAACCAGTAGCAAATTTTTTTATAGCATTATCGATTTTTTTGGAAGGAATATCTCCTTGTACATGGTATGAAGAAAATGTCGAAATTCTTCCAAGATATGTTCTCATAACTTTTATTTTTTCATCATGATACTGTCCCATCTAATATTCCTCTTTCTGTTCATAGATTGCCGCAATGATAGCTTTTCCTAAGCCATTTGAGTACTCATGCATTAACTCTTGTAAATAGAATCCATTCAGACGAGTTTTCAGTGACAATGATGAAAATTCTTTCTCTGTGTGTTCAAATGCATTATCCCATAATTCTTTTTGATAGCTTTCATCCAGCCATAAACCACCAGCCAAAGTTCTTAACTTTCTTTCAATGTATAATTTTTTCTCAGTGATAATTTCATGCTTTATCTTGTCACTTGCAAAAAAAGGAAAATCAAAATCAGTAGTTTCATCTACAACATTTTCAATCTGTTTTAATAAAGCCTCATAGCTATTGCTCATACGCCACCCCTAAAAGTAGTTTATTCTTTCATTATATTATTTACATATGACATATAGTGCCACTCTACTTAAAACCTATCATAATCTGATTATATCAAATCTTTCTTTTATTATAACTGCAGGTTTAAGTGAAAAGAGACCATACCCAATTCTAAAATAGTTTATTTTATCAAATTGAACAACTTCATGTACTGTTTCATATAATAATCATTATGAGAATTTACATTTAGGAGTAATAATATGCCAGAAGAAACAAGTAAACTGCCAATTCAGGTAGTAAACATAACCAGTCCGGCTCTGAATTCAAGACTCGGAAGATATTTCATAGCTCAAACCGGATTGCTAGATTTCGGCAGTGGATATAATGCCTGGGGAGGAGTAATAAATCCCATTAATTCAGGAGTGAATCTATATATCGATATTTTTACTATATCAAACTTTTCAACACAAAGCTTTGTGGGGGAAATCTGGCTAAATGCCAACGTGCCTAAAAATGCAGTTGTCTCCAACACTGTAACTCCTTCGAATCAGGGTATTTCACCCCCTACAAAACCAAAGGCCGTAATGAAGTATGCCAATTATTTCACTGACCCTATGACTAGAGGTGTGAATATTTTCGGTAGAATCGTGGCTCCAAATTCCACTCTTGTAAGTGACTCACACAATGGTTCAATAATTATCGGCCCCGGAGGCTCCTTTTCTGTACTTCTAAGACCACCGATATCGCAGCACATTACAGGGACAATCGTTTTGACCTGGTGGGAGGAAAGAATATGAGTCTAGTATCAATAAATAATGAAAAACAACTCCAAGAGGTCAACGTGCTTCCAGAAAACGTATATCACTCCTATCTTGGGGAATACTTTCTAGGTCAAACTGATATCATATCTTTTGGTGGAGGGTACAATGCATGGGGTGCACTAGTGAACCCAGTTGGATCCAAGATTAATATGTTTTTGAATGCCTATACTATTACCAACTTTTCCAATGAACCTTTAACAGCTGAAGGCTGGCTAAGCACCATACTTCCTGGAAGAAGAAAAATATCGCCATATTTTGCTGCCGGTAACCAGTCAATTACTCCACCGCCAATGCCCAAGGTTCAAATTCAAAATGACAGCTTTGTATCTGGAAATCCTAGAGGCGGCACCTATACCTTTGTAAGAAGGGTTGAATCAAGTGAAACCCTTACAAAACACGATTTTCAAGGTATGTATATTATACCTCCAGGAAGTTCCTTTTCCCTGTTTTTTTTATCGCCGGGAAATTTCCAGGTACATGCGAGAGTCGCCTTTGGCTGGTGGGAAGAAAAATTATGATCAAATTTAGAAGGCAGTTAAGCTTCTAACTTATAATGAATAACATTTGCACCATTGGCCAAGTATGAAAAATCAACTTGCAAAAGAGTAATAAAATATTTCCACCCCCTTAAGTTGATAAATATATCTCCAAAACCTCATTTACTTATGATACGGTTCACCTTTACAGTGCTATCGGAGGTTTTTCCTAAACCTCCGATAGTTTAATCTTAATTCAGTTATTATCTTAGTTAAACTTCTTAAAGTTATTAATCCTCTTTATTTCTTAAATTATTTCCTTTCTTGCCTTGTTAACTAACTTCTTATCCTTTTCAACTACCTATTAAATTCTATATTCTTTTATATTTATATGAAAAAAGAGCTCTATTAGAGACTCCTTTTATCCTTTTCATTTTGCTTTTTTTCTATCTCTTTTTTAATTTTGTCCTTATTTACCTTTAAATAAATTAAACCAGCCAAACTTAATAATACAACTATTGGATACACATTATCACCTCTACATATTTATCGCATTTATTGAAAATTCCTGAATACAATTCCCCCCTAAAATTAAATAACGTCCCAGAGTACCAATATCTTTTGAAAACCAAAATGTCTTACTCTAGGCTTACCTTCTTCTACAGTTGTAAAATATCCATTTACACTTTGTTTTAAAAATTGGTAAGACTAAGATTATGCTAGGTGAAAATACAATGGATGTTAATGAAGAGTATAATGTTGGTAATAATGCTTCTCTATGTATTCAAAGTGCTGATTTAGAGGAAATTAAAGGATTTTATAATAGTTTAATTGCTGATGAAAGGGTTAGAATAATTGTACCATTAGGTCGTAATATATTTAGTGAAGCATATGGTATTATTGAAGATCCATTTGGTATTCAAATTCAACTATGCTTTGACAACAGATTAAAACAAACTACTTTTATTATAAGTAATATGCAAAAAGCGATATCATAATTATTAATATAACGTTTTTATAATATAAATAAAAGTTCCTCAACTATATTACTTCTTACTGATGAGGAACTTTATATTCTGAACATTATCTATTTCTACTCTTGCATATCCTGCTAAACATTAATTTATCTCTAATTATCATTGGAGTTTTTTTCAGAGTACTTTACCCATGTTAAGAATATAAGAATTATTCCTATAACAAGGCACCCACCACTGATAGCTTTAATAAAACCTGAGAAAAATTGTTCATAAGCTTTTCCACCAGGCTGCCATATAGCAGAATAAATTATTGTAATAAATGATATTAAAAGTGCGCATAAAGCCCCAACTAACGATTCATTTCTTTTCATTTTTCCAATTTCATTAAGTAATGAGTTTATAGTTTTATTACTTTCTGTCTCTGCATTTTCTTGTTCAATATATTCACCCTTTAATAATTCACTCATTGAGATCTCCAAAACTTTACTTATCTCTTCAAATAGTGAGCTATCTGGCAAGCACTTACCACATTCCCATTTTGAAACAGCTTTATCAGTTACATTTAGGTGCTCTCCAAGCTCCGCCTGAGTAAGCTTTTTCTTTTTTCTAGCATCAGCTATGAATAGTCCAATTTTTTTTGTATCCATAATTACATCCCCCTTTAATAGCATGCTAACTCCAAAGTCACTATATCAAAACCCATCACAGGTAGAATTGGTAGAGTAAATGTAGAATACTACACTATAACAGTTGTATACTACGAAGCTTTGAATTATCATAAGCTAAAATTATAACAAACAATTTATGGTCATTTGGATTTAAAGTAATTGGCAATTCTCACAATAATAAATACTGCCACCTAGAAAGTTTCCTTACATATCAAATACACCAAAAACCCAACAATAAACTGCTTAATGTTGGGTTTTTGAAAACTAAGTTAGAAAGTTCTTATTCTTTACGAATTTATATCGCCGTTTTATTTATAAAATCAACTTCATATTTCCATTCACCGTATTTTTTTTCGTTGTCAGTAATCGTCCCATCTGTAAGGGAGATACGCAGAACGATTGAGTTTGGATTATCTTCGTCGCCAACTTCATCGAACCAGTCGAAGATTTTTTTAAATTTCCCTCTGATTTCCGCATTCTTCTCGTCCTTGACCCAACCTAGATTTTCAGCGGTGCCATGCAAAGAGTACCAATCAAACCCAGCTACGGAAACCTCGTTGTTCTTCTCAATTTCAAGCATTTTATTTTTTTGGGCGTCTGTAGAAACATAAAATACGCCGTCTTCATAATAAGCACAAACCATACGTGCAACAGGGCGGGGATTACCTTCAGTGTTCAGGAGTAGTGATATTGTAGCAAGGGAAATAACTTCTTCTTTACCATTTCCGCAACGTTCCTCCATAAGCTTCATTGCGTTTTCGTATTTGCTCATTTCAAATTTCTCCTTTTTTAAATTTATTTTTTAATGCTGTAACTATAACCAAGGCACTTGAAACGTGGTCCAAGATTTACAATTCCAGCTTTAACCACAAAGCAGGACGGACGCCGCCTGTACATTTGCCATCGCTGATGTTGCCTTTCAATATATTATTGCCATGGATACCTATATTACCGTCAGTGCCAAAGATGTACACGGCTTTTACATTATCACGGCCAGGTGACCTAAGCCACCACCACCAACACCCTTCTTTACCCAGAACTTTTGCTATTCGCTTACTGTTGTTTTCATCTTTTCTTTGATACCAATATCTTTGATTTTTTCCTGGGTTTTTCAGGTTTGAACTGCTATCACCGAAATATTTACACACTTCCTCAAGGCTTAATAAAAATATACTATCTTCTGTATCTGCTCCACCTTTTGAACCATACCACTGATTGTCAAGATTTTTATTTATTACTGGAATTATTCTTGATTTATCAACTTCGTTGAATTTATTATAAAATTCACCATTAAGATATTTTCTTAAAGCGCAGTCGGCCCATGTTATATCTTTATAAGCATTATGGTAAGATCTATGTTCTATAATATCTTCGGTTATAATCAAAGCCCCATTGTTTTTTATGTCAAGAATGCGCCAGTTATAGTCTCCAAATGGCATTATTGAGCCGATATTAAACTCTTTCATTCTCTTTCTCCTTAATGGGAAACATAAATCAAGCTGTAAATCTTCCATTATTTTCTTCCTTTCTGTTTCCTTGATATTAAGCATAAATCGTTACACGGTGTGCAAGTCAAGGAATAATCTAAAAATATATTTAGATCTACACCACTCATTAAACGTTTATACAATAAATAGAGAAGATGCCTGAAAGCAAGAATGCCCTTTCGTATATTTTCTTCTCCGGAAAGGTTTATATTTTCTATGAATTGATTATTAATATTATATATAATTATATCTCACACAAATCATTTGGTAAATAATTCAAAAAAGTTTCTGAGCCACATTATAACTTATGGCATAGAAACTTTATATTCTACGTATTATCTCTTATTTTTAATTGTCCAATTTTAGTAACAACTGTATTTACTAGGTATGATTCACCGTTACACCTCAAACGAAGCTCCTTCTATATCACTAGAAACATTTCCATAGAGTGCTTTTCCTGGGTTTATAATGACTAATATTATTGCTGCTAATAAATATAATATTGCATAGTATTTTATAAGCTCTATTAAGTCTCCGCTAATTATCCCAATTAGAAAGTTAAATAGTTGATGTATAATAATAGGAACTAATAAATTCTTATTTAAATTATAAAAAGCTGTGATTATAATACTAATTGATATAACTGCAATCATAAAAAATATAATATATTTTATCAAATTAATTCCTACAAATCCTGTTGTAAACCATATTGGTAAATGCCATATTCCCCACCAAAAACCTATTACTATTGATGCTCTTAAAGGAGAATACCTCTTTTGAAGTTCATTTTGAGCAAACCCTCTCCAGCCTAATTCCTCACCTAATGGTCCTGCAAATAAATTTTTTAAGAAAAAATATATAAACATCCCTAAGGATGAAATTGTAAAGCTAGGCATCATTCCTTTATTTTTAGCTGCTATTATAAATATAACTGCTATTGCTATTAAAACTTGTGTGCTAATCACTACAGTTACTATTGAAAATTTAAGTTTATTTTTAAACCTATCTTTTACATATGCTATAAAATTTTCACCTGGATAAATTCTTTTAAATAATATCATAAATGCAAAGGTTGATGACCAAGATGCTATACATAAAGCAATATCAAACACTACTGTTGGAAGTCCTAACATTATAGTAGCTCCTACTAATAAAAAAAGTGGTAAAAAGATTATATTTGTTAGAATAATGAAACTTGCTATAGGTCTTTTCAGTTCTTTCTCTACTCTCATAAGGATCCTCATTTCAAATTAATAATATACCTAGATACTTAGATACTTGTCCATCGGTATATATTCTATTCACCCTACTTTCATATAAATTCTTTATGTTTATTAGTATTAGATAACTCAATCCCTATCTGAATTCATTCTTTATAAATCTATATATCATCTTATCCTCATCAATATTTATCTTTATGCTGTTAAAATGGAGAATATCGCCATTATTGCTATTATGTAATATGTATTTTTTAAATGCAAGAAAGCTTTCTTTGTCCATAGCATGTTGCAACTGAAGAAGCTTACCTTCTTCTACTGTTATTTTTTCCTCCATTGATATCTTGTTATTACCTAGTATTTCTTGTAATACATTATAAACTTCCCCATTTGCTCTTAGTTCTTCCTTAAGTAGCTCTACTAATAGTTTTTTCTTTATTTTGAAGTATGTATTTATCCTAAGATATTCACTTAGTGTTGCATAATACTTGTCAACAGGGATTCTTATACTGCTTATTATTATCTTTTGTGCACTAGGAATTCTGTTGTCTTCTGGAGATGAAATATTAATAATTCCCATTCCACCAACATATTTTTCCCTGATATTATTTCCAGGATTTTTGATTACAATATTCATCTTTTCCTTAGTGTTTTTCAGATCAAAATATACAATCTCCCCTGAAGCTGATAGGACTCCTGTAAATTGCTTCCCAGCATTAAGTATTTCGTAACTCAAACTCCCAGACTCATTGATATCCATGCACCCTTCTTGAACAAGGCCCTCCTTTAAGGAGTTTGAATCTACTACCAAGAAATAAGTATAATATCTTCCTGCGTACTTACTATAAACTTGTCTTGCAACTTCTCTCTTCCTTGCTTTATTTGAATCTATAGCTAATTCATCCTTTAAAAACAAATCGACATTCACCTGGTGACTGGAGCACAGCTTGTATATAAAGGTAATCGGCGGTTTTGTATCTGTATTCAGATAGGTATACAAGGTATTAGGTCTAACACCTAAATCTTTAGCCATCTGAGCTTGATTACTTCCATAATACTTCTCAAGGATATAATTCATATTTCTTCTTATGTTATTCATGAGCTTCTGCTCCCAGTTTCCTTCAAACAAATCTATTCTTCCCTTCTTTACATGTATGGGCTCTTCTTGTCATTCAAAACAATAAACATTTCTTCAAGATCTTGAACATCTTCTATATATTGAATGATATTTTTGCTATTTGTTTACTATGATATATAATAACTTTGAATTATCCTTATATAGAAAAGAGTGTGTTATATGAATGCAATAATCTTTTATATACTAATTAGCTTTATAATCTCACTGCTCCTAGGCAAACTGCTAATCCCTGTACTTCATAAACTAAAATTCGGTCAGTATATAAGAGAGGAGGGTCCCGAAAGTCATAAGAAAAAGGCGGGTACTCCTACCATGGGAGGAATAATATTCATTATATCCTCTATTATAACAATTTTCATTATTGGAAACCATATCAGCAAGGAAAGCTACATATGCATATTTGCTCTAATATCCTTTGGGTTTATCGGATTACTGGACGACAGCTTAAAAATTTTACGAAAGAAAAATGAGGGACTTACATCCAAACAGAAAATGTTATTGCTTATTATTGTATCCCTTGTATTTTCATTTATCGGCTATAAAAGTAACTCCATAGGTTCAGCTATTATAATTCCATTTTACGGGAGAATGCTGGATATTGGTATATATTATATACCCTTCATTATCCTCTATTATATCTCTTTAACCAATTCAGTAAATCTCACCGACGGGTTAGATGGACTATGTGGCTCTGTTACCCTTTTGGTTATGACTTTTTTCATTGTTATAAGCTTTGCCTTTGGTTACTATTCAGTTTCAATTTTCTGTGCTGCTATTGCTGGATCGCTACTGGGCTTTCTAAGATATAATTCCTTCCCAGCAAAAATCATTATGGGTGACACTGGTGCACTTGCTTTAGGCGGTGCAATTGGTGCAGTAGGTATGATACTGAAGCTTCCTCTTATAGTGGTTATAGTGGGTGGTATATATGTTTTTGAAGCGCTGTCAGATATAATTCAAATAACGTCCTTCCGACTAACTGGAAAAAGAATTTTTAAAATGGCTCCAATTCATCATTCCCTGGAGCTGTCAGGCTGGCATGAGGCAAAAATAGTTTCTGTGTTCTGCATCATTACTACCGCTTTATGTCTTCTAGGTTTTTTGGCATTGTTCTAAAGAAAGTATATACATTATATCGAAATCAATGTCATAAATATCAAGTAAGAAAACTATAATTCGGACAAACTGTATAAGTGCGAAGCAAAAATAGTTGCAAAATGAGCATAGCTAAAAAAGGAATAGTATTGAGATAATGAAAATTATTCCTATAAAGCGATTAAGGGAACCTTTTTACAAGTTCCCTTTAAAAAATGCTATATTATTAGCACTATTGGTTAACAGAGTTTAATTGCATTGTTCTCTAGGCACTTCATTGCTTTCCCACAAAAAAGCTCCTTTAATTATGATACGGTTCTCCGTACATACTGCAACGGTGGTTTTCTCAAGGCGATAAATTTCAACCATCTCTACAAATAGAGTTTTATGTCTTCCACTAAACATAAAATTATATAGATAAAAAGCTTTATTACTGAATAATAAAAGCAAATTCACTTAAGCAAAATAATCATTTATTTTATTGATATAAAGATTTGTCATTTTAATCTTAAGTAATTTGAGTTTAATCTAATTATAAAACTTGACTCTTCTTCCTCATATTCACTTAGTACAGTTAAATCAAAGGAGTATCCATATAATTGATTAAAAATAACGCTTATCTTATCCAAATCAATTAAAAGTCTACTAGAAAAATCTTTGTATATTAGCAATAAATCTATATCATTTGGAGTTTTTTTCTCATTGATTATTGATCCAAATAAATACACATTTTCAAATGACTCAAACAATTCTATATGATATATGATTTTCCGAATGACACTATCTTTTGTATTTAATGCTATTAATGTATTCATAAAAATTATCCATTGTTAGTAACGTAACTTTCATTTCTTTTGCTAGTTCGTATGCTTCTGCTGAAATACAACTCTCACCATTCCAATTATGTAAGTTTAAAACCACACATTTTTCCTCTGGAGATAGTTGTAGTAATTTAACTTTACTTAAGCAATACTCATAAATAAAAACTATCTTTACATCATTTACTATAATTTCTTTTAGATTGTTTATATTCAAAAAGTTAAAATTTAACCCTCTAGACTTTATAGCTTTTAGAGCATAATTTAAGCTTTCAAATCGAACATTCACTTTCCTAAAACAATTGTTATCATAATACATTTGTCTTAACCTAGGGGTATCGTTAAGATAAATTTTTTCAGAAGTACTGTCTTTTTTAACCTGTATATATGGATTATCGACACCTAAAACAATAGATTCAAATTCTCCCTTATTCTGCAATACTGCTATTAAACTCTCAATAGACTCTACAGATGGTATAAAGTCTTCCTTTAAAGGTTCTATTCCAAACAAGGAGTTAATCTCAGCCGGAAATAATACATGTCTTATTTTTTCTTTACTTAATCGAGTAGCTTCGAACTCATCAATATGAAGCATAAATTTTTGTACTATTGCTAAATTTGAGTATCTTTCATCAGAATGATTTTGAATCAACTTAGCATTATGTTTTAAAATACTTCTTATTATTCTATTGTTTGATAAAATCTTTCCCTCAAAAATATCCCATAATTCCCTTTTAGTCTCTAAATAATAGCTTTCAAAAATTGCTTGATTATGTAATAACAATGGAACTACTTCACTTTTTAAATCCTCAAATGTATCATACTCTTTACTAAAAAAACGCTCAAATTCATCCCTACGTATTTGTTTCCATGTTTTAACATCCCCCACACTGAATGCACCGTTTTTATCAAAGTTTGTATGACAATTTGGACATAAAATAATTAAATTTTCATACGAGTTGTCTTTAGTATCACAATACGGAATTATATGTGCCTTTTCCATTATGTCGCCACTTTCTTTGAACAATTCTACTTTACATTCTGGATTCATACATCTCCCCATAGATTCAACATATATCCTTCTTTCAACGTTAGTATTTATATTTCTGCCCATCCCTTTCATCTCCTTTAAATCATCACTTTAGTCTCTCTTACTATAACTGTATTAAAGAGTCACGTTACTCTAACTAACTAAGCGTTCTATACTTAATAATTTCTGTAAACTTTAAAATATTAACTAATATATAATCTAGGATTTGCATATCTACGATTATAAACACATGCAATAAAACCTCCCCTACTTATGGTACGGTTCACCGTATCTACTCTATCTGAGGTTTTTACTTTATATATTTAGTGCTTATTCATTAATCATAACAACAATAGGCTGACATTTTACGAACTCCTGCTCACATACCCTCCTAAACTCTTTGTATCACCTGCAGCCAGAATTCTTTTGCCTTTTGCAAATTTCAATAAGTGATAGACAAAAGCCTATGCCGTCAAAGTTTTTCTGGCTTTTATCACCTTCTATATTAAGTTTTTTATTAAGGTTTTACTATCAACACAAAGAAGTTGGATACGCATTATATATACATCCTATTTTTCATCAGTCTCGCTACTGTCATATAACGAAATTTATCCACGTCCGTTACAATTGTACTTAATTGCTTAAACACACTACAATGTGCTATACTTCCATACTAGATTCTTCTAATCCCCATAAATCAACAATATTAAGATCCTTACTATCTGGTTTATAAATGTCTGGTAGCTCATCTACTTGAACATTTACTGGAAAGTCTAATGCTAGTCCACTACAAATACATTGACCCTGAGATAAGATTGGTATCATATCTTGTTTTGATTTATCTAAAAATGAAACAGATTTTCTTATTGTAAACAGATCCTCATCATTAACTAATCTATGAATGAAGTAATTATGCAGTTGTGAAACTAGGGTTGAAGAAATATCAGAAGGTCTTTGGCTTGATATTGTAATAAAGCAACCAAATTTACGACCTTCTTTAATTATTTCCTCAAATACTTCAAGCCGATAATCCTTCCAAGAAGCACTTTCTCTACTTGAGTTCTCAGAAAGAATATTATGAGCTTCATCAATTATTAAATGAAGGCTTTGAGTTCCTTTTACAGACTCCTTTTGTTTTTCATATACCTCCTTACATATCAGCAAAGGTACTATTTTTTTCATATAAATATTACAGTTTGAAATAGATACAACTTCTATAGCTCTGTCTTCAGTTACTAAGTCTTTAAATTTCAAAACTTTTGATATTTCATCAATTCTCTTTTCTGATCGCTTTATCATAGGAGATACATGCTCGTCATTGCTATAACCTTTTAAACTCTCATGTATGTACTTTGAATGCAAAACGATTTCAAATAGGTTAAGCGGATCAAACTCCTGGCATCTCACCGGATTAAAAATGTCAGCTATATTCAACTCACTTATTTTTACTTTCAGATATTCTTGAAATTTGTCAACAGTGTCAAAGTATTGAGAACAGGACCGAACACATAAACAAGAGCGGTCCTTATAATTAAAATACTCTATCTCATCAAATAGTCTGTCATATTCTCCGACAGCTCCTCCATATATTTTCTGAACAAATGATGAAATTTCAGATCTGACGTTGTTAAATTTAGCTGGATTTTCCTGTATGGTTCTAACAATATCATCAAAACTAATAGAGCGATTCCTATAAAATTTATAGCTTTTCAATACTCTCTCTAAAAATGGTCTCTGAGTCTTTTCAGTTGCATCCAAAATGATTGACCAAAAACCAGAATTCTCTAATACTTCTCTTGGCAGAGGATACTTATCTCCATTTTTAGTCTTCGTGTTAAGTTTATATACTTTCTTATTTGCAGTTAATACCTCGCCTGAGATGTATTCATCGTTAAAATCTATAAATATAAACTTACTTTTGCTCGTCTTTAATCCAGAACTAAACAATTCTGAATAGATTTTTACCAATGTATTAGATTTTCCACTTCCGGTATTGCCAAATATACCCATATGACTAGCAAATAGTCTTTGAATTGCTAAGTTCAATTTATAATTGTCATATCCAGATATTCTACCGATCTCAATTACTGGATCAGACTCTTTTCTAAAGCAAAAAATCTTTTGTACTTCTTCTTCTTCAAGAACATAAACATAATTCGAAATCATCGGCGTTTCATAAATTCCTTTTTTAAACATACCATTTTCATTGATATATCCCAAAATCTTTAAATCGAGTACTCTAGTAAATGTATCAGTAAACTTACTAAATGAATCAGTGTTCTTAGATTCTTTTATATACTCACCATCAATAACTGCGATAATCACAGTATAACCTTTAAGAATTTTAACATAATTGCCCACAGCAACATTCTTTATTATTTTTCCGTTGTACAAAAGCTTCGCTGTATTTTTTTCTTCATAAACTTTTGCTTTCGTATTAATACCAACCACTTCTATAACTTCGCCGACTAATAATATATCATCCATACTAATCACCAAACATTAAAGAATTAAATTCTTCTAAGTCTATCAGTTTATTTGAGTAATAAACAAAAAATACATTATGATGGTCTCTAAACAAGGTCTTAAAGCTTTCTAATTCTTTAGCAGAAAAAACAAAAATATACATTACCATTGAAGGGTTTGATAACGCTCTCTTTGTAATACTGTAAATATGTTCATCTTTGAAAGAAAAACCAAAAACAAAAAGTACTGAATTATTTTTTTCCAATTCATTTGAGTACATTCTCAAAAGATCATAGTAAACATTAGACAATAGCGTTTCTTCAAATTTTTTCTTTGTTGGATTAATTATATGTAACTTCTTATATTCCTCAATAAATTTAGCTGTCTTTTCTGTAACCTCTTCGGTAAATTCAGTACTCATCATATTAATATTTTCAATAATGTCAGCAATATTAGTTTCACTTGTCTTATCATACATAAAACAACTATCTTCGAATACTGCTCCAACCGCTTCAATAGCTACTAAGCAATCAATAGGATTCGTGTTAAATCCGATTTCAGTTCCTTTCTTGTTCCAAGCTAATGATCCATGCAATTTATATAAGTTAACTGTAGGTATTTGTGATTCCCTCTCTGTATTTTGAACAATCTGTTTTACTAATCTATTGTAGTTTTTAGTTGAAAAAATTGGTGCGAGTCTTCCAGAAAAACCATCGTTGTAATAAATGTGATTTATTTCAAGAGACAACTCAAAAAACATATCATAATTAGTAGTAAATAAGTTTACACGCTTTAAAAGACTCTTATCATTTCTATCATTAATGCTGGCGATTAGCTTTGTTATAAATCTATTTGAATTCTCAAAGGATGTTCTTGCTTCAATATCGTCCTTGTGAGGAAAAATACTATTCCGAAAAAAATCATATAGTATTAATGCTTCAATAGAATTTAATCTATTTTTATCATCAATATTTTCTTGTGAATTTTTCTCTATTAAAACTTCCAAATCACCTAGCGTCCTCAACTTTTCATAACAATAACCAGAGCCAATTAGGAAGTTTATGTTACAAGTTTCATATAGATCTTTAAAATATTTATTAATTTCCTCTTTATTTAACTCACGCTTCCCACTAAAAGTCTCAATAAATATTTTTGTATTTTCTATCACCTCTTCATTTTCTTTAATAGCTGATTGTTCAATATTTTCATCAGGCATAATTTTACCCCCACAAAGATATACTTATTTGATAAACTGAAAAATATTTCCATTTATAATTCTATTCGTTTATACGATTTTCGTCAATAAAGTTGCAATTTAAAGCAATTGTTTACTCCATATGGATAAAGCCCATTTTCGTGTACTCATGAAAATGGGCTAGAAACTATTAAATTCTAAAATCAATCCGTCTTCAACGCATCCATTAAATATTCTCTGATCTGAAGAATTAATGCAGCAACACTCAATCTAAGGTCTGTGGCCATCCCCATAATATCCTGTTCCATCACTTTCTGTTGTACGATATCAAGGTCAATTCTATCCTTTAGTTTATCGAAAAACGATACCAATTTACGATTAGTTCTAGAGGTTTGTAAAAACAAGTGACTGGCGCAAATATGTAGTATACTTACTTTTTTATTTTCAAAAAGGTTATCTCTGTTAGTCATTATATATATTTAAACTGCATCTTCAAAATGCAAAATTAACTACAGTTCAAAGCACAGACTCGTACTGTCAAAATGTTGATTTCAGGAGCTTTTTCAACAAATTGATAATAATACTCTGTATTCTCATAACCGACTTGATGAAATACAATTGCAAATCTGTCGATATTCTTATCAAACTTACCATCACGCACTCCACCTAGGTTGCATCTAGAAACGTTTCATAAAAAACCACATATCATATAATATTCATTCGTCTATATAAAAGAATTTTTAACCGTTACTTGTGATACGGTTCACCTTATCAATTGCAAGTGAGGTTTTTTATATTTAAACAAAAGGCGCTGTCGCACTAAGAAATTAGTGCTCAGCCCTTTTTTACGTCATAAAATGCGATTCCCGAGCCCGAAAAGGCCCGGGAAAAGGTGCATAATTATAGTATGTTAAACAGTAATTTTACAAAAAAAGTTATACCACTAATAGCCAAGCATATCAATTAAAGTTACAATTTGATACCGAATATATAATAACAAGTAATAATTCTGTAAGGTAGCTGAGTCAAATTATAGAGGAGATGGATTTAGAAAAGTTGTACCAGACTTATTCCCGCATAAGGGAAAATCAAGCAACACCAAGACAGATGTTAAAGATAGTGATTTATGGCTATATGAACAGCATATACAGCAGCCGCAAACTTGAAAGCTCATGTAAAAGGGGTATAAACTTCATGTACCTGCTCGAAGTGGAGCGCGCTCCCGCTCATTCAACTATCGCATGCTTTAGAACATGCCATTTAGCACAGGTTTCTAAAGATATCATGGCTAGCATGACACATTTTCTTTCTGAGTGTGGAGAAATATCGTTGAAAAGCTTATTTATTGACGGCACAAAAATAGAAGCATCTGCCAATAAATACACCTTTGTGTGGAAAAAGAGCGTTGATAAAAATCTCAAGAAAATGATGGACAAAATCCCCAACTTCGTAGCGAAAGCCGAAAAGCTCTTTGGAATCCGTGTGATATACAATAATAGAATAGAACTGCGTCATCTTAAGAAGCTGCACAAAAAATTAAAGAAAATCTAGATTGAAGTAGAAATAGAATTTGCTCACAGGATAGGTAAACTAAAGACAGCTCTCCAGAAGACCGTTGAAGATCTGGAGGATACCTATGCTACATTCATGAGAATGAAGGAAGATTATCAGCTAAAGCCAGCTTATAACCGCGAATACGTGACCTGGGTCACGGTCGGTCCAGAGAGAACTGATACAACAACACTTCCTGAGTTTTTAGATGAGGTTAGGCAATACATCGGACATACATACACGAATATAGTTGCTGACTCAGGTTATGAGAGTTAAGAAAACTATATCTATCTCGAAAACAATAATCAGCTTTCATTCATAAAGCCTGCAAACTACGAAGTCAGCAAGACTAAGAGATATAGGACTGACATCAGCAAAAAGGAAAATATAGAGTACGACGCTCAAAATGATTTCTATATCTGCAAGAACGGCAGAAACTGATAGTCAGCGGTCAGAAGAAAATTAAGAGTAAAACCGGATACCAAACTGTAAAAATCATATACATCTGTGAATCCTGCACCGACTGTCCATATAAGTCTAAATGCATAAAGGGCAACAACAGTAAGATTCCCTTAAAAGAACGAAGCAAGCGCCTGGAAATACCGAAGATTTTTCAGGAAAAGAGAAAGAACTCACTGGAAAATATATTAAGCGATGATGGAATCAAGCCTCGTGTCAATAGAAGCATTCAGCATTTGCCGATATTAAAGGAGATATGGAATTCCACAGATTCTTAACCCTAGGAAATAAAAATATACTTGCCGAAAGCATTCTTCTGGCGATGAGCCATAACGTCAATAAGATGCACCATAATATCCAAAATGATAGATGTGCAAGCCATCTGCACGAAGTGAAAATAGCTTAGAATTTTTAAAGGTCCAAAGCAAAAAATTACTCTTGCAACGAACCTTTGTTAAAGTTTTTCATTTTTAATTTTTATCCACAGAATGCATTAAAATCAGAATGATTTTAGACGAAAATCTGTGGGAAAAGGGCCTTCTCCAACGATTTTTCAATCGTTAAAGCGAAGGCCCCCTTACTACTATAATATATATTTGTAAATCCTAATAAATACTAGTTTTACTTAACTTACATAATCTATAATATTTTAATCATAGTTCCTAAATTATACATAATCATGATATAATAACTTTAATTGAATCTTATTATTCACCTCATTAACAAAGAAAGGAAAGGTACGTTATATATGGCAATTCCAGATGATACTGTAGCAGAAGTTTTATCAAAAAGTGCTCGCCACTGTTGTGTATGTAGAAATTTCTTGCCCTTAAAAATCCAGGTGCATCATATTATTGAAAAAAATGATGGAGGTACAGACTATATTGACAACCTTATTCCTATCTGTATTGATTGTCATGCTAGTATTCATACAACCACTCACATGACTAGAAGATTTACTAGTTTAGAACTAAAGAAATCAAGGGATACTGTTTATGATATGGTCATTAATGGAAAGCTTCCTGCTTTTAAACCATTAACAAGAAATGAAATAGAGACAATCTCATCTGCCTTAGCAGAATCACTCAAGGAAAAAAATCTTGAAAAATCACTGAGTAATGAGGCTATGGAAATCTTGACTATATCGATGAGCGAGCAATCTCCAATATTTATAAAAAACTTTCCTGATGATTCCTTACAAGTTATGGTTATTGGAACTCAATACATTGTTTCTGGAGAAAAATCTGAGGGTCAGTACCCAGTATCTATAATTGAATTATTATCAAAGGGATATGTTGAAGTTAATGGAGAGCAAATTAACATTTCAGATAAAGGGCTTCGTCTTTTAGAAAACATAATTCATACAACAGCTACATTTACTCAGAAAAAAGCTAAATGTCTAGCTTGTGGGCTTCACTTCATAGTGTGTTCATGGCATAAAGATAAACATGATAGTTCCTCTCTTCATTGTCCAGAATGTGGTCAGAGTAGCGGAAACTTTTTGGTTTGGTCACAACAAAAATTTGGTTTTATCTTTGAAGATGTTCCTGGTAAAGCAAACATTTACAGTGCACCTAAAAGATAATTAAATATCTAAAGGACTTATTTAATTACAATAAGTCCTAATTTTAAACTTAAATTATTAATTACTTCTTGGATAACCATAAATCTATATTATCTATGTATATTTTTCAATAACATCAACATAACATCTCTTAGCCCGAAATTTAGGAAAAACCTTCCTTACTTATGATACGGTTCCCCATTAATAATCCTATATCCCCTATAAATCTGCTCCAATAGCATAACCCTAAATAACTGATGAGGGAAGGTCATTTTAGAAAAACAGAGCTTGTAGTCTGCCCTATTAATTATTTCCCGGGAAAGTCCCAGAGAGCCTCCTATGACGAAGGTGAAGCTGCTTACCCCTCTTACATTAGAGTCCTGAATAAAAGAAGCAAATTCTTCAGAGGTGAGCATTTTCCCCTTTAGATCCAGGGCTATTACATAGGAATTATCCTTTATATTCTTTAGAATAGCCTTACCTTCCTTATCCTTTATCTGCTCCTCTTCTTTTTCTGAGGCATTGTCAGGAGTTTTTTCATCATTTAGTTCTATGATATCTAGCTTGCAGTATCTTTGAAGCCTTTTACTGTACTCATCTATAGCCAGCTTTAGGTATTTTTCTTTAAGTTTTCCTACGGATATTATTGTTATGTTCAAATGAATCTCCCCTATTCTTCACTATAACTGCTTATTTGTGCCTTTCTTTTTCTGTTTCCTACATTATATATAAGGAAAATGTATTTTCCAAGTTAATTTACCTTCCTATTAGTTTCTTCTTTGCATTTTCTCACATTTTTAAGAATTAATATACTTTATGTAATAGCTATAGTTAGAAATGCTATTGAAATAAAATCCTTTTCTCTATGGCATTAATTGTAAATATATTTAACTAACTATATAATATAAACAAGACCTAGTAATTAAAAATGAGCGACTTAGATTCTTAATTTCAATCAAAATATAATATATTACAAGTAAACTACATTATTAAGAAGTGAATCATTTGAAAATCCTTAATAATTATATTAATGCTAAGAATACCCACAATTTTTATTATTTAAAAAGCCACTTAATCCTAATGAAGAAAACATAGAATACCAGGAGGGCTTATATGAAGAAGAACTTTAAAACTATATTAATGATAATACTATTAATATTATTTGACCAATCAATAAAAATCATTATCTCCAACAATTTAATGAATAAAGAATTCTTCATATTAGGAGATATAGTAATGTTTAAGCCACATCTTAATACAAAATATTCATGGTTTAATTCCCTTACCAACATGGGAATAGGTCTATTACCTCATTTAATACTAAACATAGCAGTGATATTATTTTCATTAATAGCTTTCGACTTTATTATAAATAGATATAAAGATAATACTTTAGTTCGTTGTTTATTTACCTTCCTATATGCAGGTATATTTTGCTCTCTAATTGATAAGGTTTTTTGGGGAGGAAGCTTAGATTATATTAGATTAAAGGGTTTCTTCATATTTGATTTAAAAGATATTTATGTATCTATTTTTCAAGCTATATTGATATTTACAGCTATATTTAACTATAAAAGATTTAAGAAAATCGATGAAAAAGTGATTTTTAATGAGTTTAAAACATATATCAAATTAAAATACTTGAGCAAAAATATATAAAAGTATATTTTAACACCAATTTTTCTAGTATTAATAATATAGACAGCAATGAAGACGGAGGTAAGCTTTATGAAATGTCCATTTTGCCAAGGAGAAATGAAAAAGGGATGGATTACCAGTAGTCGTGAAATTTCTTTTTCAGAAAATAAGCGTGGACTACTTTCTATTGGTAATGACGGAGAGGATCTTGTTTCATTTTGGACTATGCTCTGGAAAGGAACAAATGTAATAGCCTACGACTGTACTGAATGTAAAAAAATAATTGTTGATTACGGCTATAAACCAGAAAAATAAATAAACCTTCATGTTAGTTTAATTCCTCGTAAAAAATGATAGTGTCTGTTGGAAACTTTTAATAGCGATAATCAAAATAAGGCTGCCTAAACGAAATGGACAGCCTTATTTTTAATGTATTAGATAATCTGTTTTCAACAATAAAATGAAAGATGTTAAGGCTAAATTAAAGCTTTCAACATACCTTAGTCCCTACCTATACATAGTCTGTGCTGCTTTAAATAAAGGCTTTGGTCTTTTGTTATAAGCTGTAACAGGACAAATTTTCTTAGGAATGTTAAACAAGGTATAGACTGCAGTCCTTGCAGCTCGTACTGAGTACTCCTCTGTAAAGACCATATCCTTAGGTATTTCTACAAACTGGCCTATCATGGCAAAGTTAGTGCTTCCTTGGGGAACAACCTGTGGTCTGTCGCTGATTCTACGAGGTTGGAACTGAGCATTTATATAAGGCATATAACAAGGTATTACATTTATTATATCCCCTCTTATTTCCTGCCACTTATCCTGCCAGTGCATATGGCAGATAAATTCATAGAGGATTTCTTCTCCGGTACAATCCTTCATTGGCTTTTTAACATAATCTCCTTCCTTATCGGTGTAAAGCCCATAACCCCAAAGGATTGTGGTATTGGGATCCTGAGCCTTAAAGTGGGGCTGAGCAGAAACCACTATACTCATTAGCCACGGGGAATCCTTAAAGGTCATAAATGCACCAGAGCCAGGGATGTTTCCACTAAAGCCTTCTATCATTTTTAAAAGCTTATTACCTCTGCAGGTAACAGTGAAGCTTTCCCAGTTGCTCTCATATATATTTCCAAAGAAAGGCTCTGGATTTCCAAGATTCCTCTTTTTTGAAGCAACCCTTGCCCAAAGCTCTGCGGAGATAGGCTTAACCTCAGGCTTTGGTGCAGGAGAGCTTATATCTCCTAGGGTAGCAGAGTCTGTCATGCAGCCATTGGTCATAATGCAGATATCCTCTGGATTCAATTCAATGGTTTCTCCTCCCTCAAAATGTATCGTCTTGGCAGTAATTTTATTGCTATCATCAAAGTCAATATCGGACACGGTTTTGTTTGTGATAAACTCAACACCATGCTTATCTAAATAAGCCTTAAGGGGAAGGATAACACTTTCATATTGATTATAGGGGGTTCGGGTAACTCCCTCTAGGGTTTCTATCCGTGAAAACTCAGAAACCATACGGTTTAGATAGCGGCGGAATTCAAATAAGCTTGACCATTTTTGGAAGGCAAAGGTGGTTTGCCTCATATACCAGAAGTTTGTGGTAAAGAAATGCTCTCCGAACCACTGCTGGATTGTCATATTATCAAGCTTATCCTCTGAGGTAAGTATGAGTTTAGTAATTTTTGCCCTATCTTCATTATTAAAGCCCATAGCCTTAACATCTAAGATTGCTCCATCCTTATCAATAAGACGTGCCTTAGCATTGGTAGGATGAGCACCATCGAAATTTAATATCTCCTCTGTTACAGAACGGTGAGGAACTTCAAGGGAAGGTATTGATTTAAATAGCTCCCAGAAGTTTTCGTAGGTTTCTTCATTGAGCATACGTCCTCCTCTGCAGATAAATCCTCCCTTTACGCTTCCCATACCGTCATTGGAGCCTCCTAAAATGCTCATTCCCTCATAAATATGGATATTCTGTCCTTTAAAGGCTGCATCTCTCACTAAGTAAGCAGCAGCAGCCATGGCTGCTAGACCTCCTCCTATTATATAAACCTGGCTATTTCCATAGTCCCTTGCTGCTATTTCCTCCTCCATTGCCTTTAGAGAATTTACCTTTTTCTCTTTTAATGCTTTATTTGCGGCATAGGCAGCATAGGATAAAGCAGTAGCTGCCACTATTGTGCCTAATACAGTTTTCTTCTTCATTCTCCCTTCTCCTTTCAACAGCAGTTTCCCGCCTTTTTCTAATTCTTTTCTACTTCCTTTTTATTACTTTATTGATTTTATGATACCTATGAACCCATTTATATTTTGTGATAAAAATCTATATATTACTCTCATGAAGTATAAATTTTCGTGATTCTTACTATAAAAATAATCCACAGCAATTCAAAGAAAATCTACGAATTGCTGTGGATTAATTGTTACTATGTTATTATTTTATTTTTCTTGAAAGAAAGAAATCTGCTCATTAGCGTCCTTGAGCTTTTCCTTCATTATCTTTGAATAGCTCCCAGAAAGGTTATATTTAGCCTTTATTTCATTTACCATGGAGTATAGCTTATCCTTATATTCCTTCCCTGCTCCGCCGGTTTTGTATAGAGCTTTAAGAGGATCATAGAGATCAGGAAAGTCCTTTTTTATAAAGTCAAAGAATACTTCTCTTGTCCTTCCTCTTAAATATAGGGTACCAGGAAGAACATAGCCAACCCTGCTATCTCTTGCTTTGGCATAAAGACTCTCTACATTATTTCTTCCATCAGTTAAATATGGAATAATAGGCATAAAATGAAGACCAGTAGAAGCATTGGTTTTTGAAAACTCCTTAAGGACATTAAAC
>JAEXZL010000216.1 GCA_023451395.1 Bacillota bacterium
TTCCTGTGTTCCATGCTTTTTCTGTTATTTCCTCCATATGAGACGGGTTTATCTTCTTATAGCAAGGGTCATAGCTTAGCTCCTTTGCTGCAATATCTCTATCTGGAAAAGGAAATTTAAAAATATCCATATTCTACTCCTACCCATCAATGCGTTTTGTAGCAATTATTATTACTCTTTCCTCTGCCCTCGCACTGCTAAGCTCCACAGCACCTAGGGACATTACCTGTTCCTCGCTCTGGAGACCGCTGAGGTCAATGATTCTCTTTCCTAAAACCACATATAAATTAGGAAGATTTACTCCACCATCATTATATTCTGTAAGCTCCTCCATTAAACTTTTTACAGAATTTGTCCATGAGCTTATATTAGACTCTAGAACCATTGCATTTAGCTTTTGTAATCTTATTATTCCCTCATCATCTATGAGATTCACAGGTGTTGTCTTCTTTTTAAACATTCCAAGAAGCTTCTTTTCCACCTTTTCATAGGAAACGGCATCCATGCTTCCATTACTGCCAGCAATGTATAGTTTTTCTCTAGGAGCATTCAGGTTGCAGGCAACAATATCCATAAGCTCTTCTTTAGTTAATTTTTTCTTAAGCAAATCCTTACTTCTAAGCTCTGTAGCACCAACAGCCACAGCCCTTATAAGATTTCTTTGAGAATCTACCTCCACAGATACCTCTATTGTACTAGGCTCTGCACCATTTTTTATTGCAAGGAGCTCTGCTTCTCTTCTCACTGCCAGTATATCCGCCTCTGTAGGGTTAAGGACAGTACGTTCCACCATGTCTCTAACCATTGCCAAAGCAACTCCTATAGTGGAAATAACTGGAGCATTCTGAGCTATTTTAAATCTATGATTCATGTTTTCTGCTAGATGAGGAACAACGGTAGAAGCTCCTCCCCCTCCGCCAATGAAGGTTGTGGTTCTTGGATCCATCTTATAATCATTTAAGAGCTCTTTAACAACCTTTCCATTTTTTATAGCAGCAAAGTCTAAAACCTTTTTTGCAGCCTCTTCTACTGTTATGCCCATATTATCTGCTAAGGGCTTCCAGGCTTTAAGAGCTGCTTCTCTATTGCCATAGGCATAATCACCCTCCAGCACATAGCCTGCAATATTAGCGGCCCCAGCTATTGTGAGAGTAAACTTTTTTCCATTATCACATTCTACGAAGGCATAATCAGGATCTGACTCTATAGGGCTGATTGTTCTCAGCTTAGGATTTATAATATCCTCTGGTGAGGAGTACACCTCATAATCAAGAGCTGCTATATGAGCACTTCTTGGCCCTACATCAACTGCTTTACCATTTTTCACTTGAACCATGCTTCCTCCGCCTATACCAACGGTCCTAACATCTAAGGAGTTAAGATAGGTTTTATGCCCTCCAACCTCTGCATATTTAACCATTACCTTTCCATCCTTTATGCAGGATATATCGGTGCTGGTTCCACCTACCTCAAAAAATATACCATCAGTAACCTTTTCATACATTAATGCTCCTGCAACTCCTGCTGCTGGGCCAGATAATATTGTAAGAATTGGCCTATTTCTCACCTCATCTATGGTCATTACCCCACCATCGCATCTCATAACCATTAAAGGACTAGTTATATTAGCTTTCTTAATGCTCTCTTCAGTCATATTAGCAGCCTCAAGCATTTTCGGAAGAATGCTGGCATTAACCACAGCAGTCCTGGTTCTTACCTTTAAACCGTAGAGCTTTGAAATATCATTTGTTGCCGTTCCTGGTATAGAATTTTCTGTGCATATCCTAAGGACTTCATTTTCCTTCTCTGGATTATCCACACTAAAAGGCTCCGCAGCCACCAAGCTCTTTGTTCCATTGTCCATAAGAATCTGCATAGCATTTTTTATATTATCCTCTAGCCTATCCTCTTCGCTGATATTAACATACTCATTTAAGGTATGAAGAAATTTCCCCGGAGAGAGCTCAAAGTCTCCCATGGTTGTATCCCCTTTTGCTTTTGCGCCACCAATACCCTTACCAAGGGTTATAATTCCCACCTTAACCACATCACCCTCTAAAAGAGCATTGGTGGCTTGGGTAGTTCCGTGAGCTATAAAGGTTACATCCTCTGGCATTATATTATTCTCAGTCATAATTCTATTTAAAACCTTAACTATACCTGCGGCAACCCCTTCCTTTGCCCTATGGGTCGTGGGCTCCTTAACAGTAGCAATTAGCTCATAGGTATCATTATTGATAGCTACTGCATCAGTAAAGGTACCCCCTACGTCTATTCCGATTCTCACCTTCATTTTTCTCACTCCTTACTATAAAATAGTTTGTTGGTATTTAAAGCTGCCTTCAAATACCAACAATTTTTTCTTTTGCTTTCTTTATTAATTTACACTTAGAAGTAAAGCACAGCTCCTAAAATTACTCCCACAGCAGCAACTACCCAAAGATATGGAAGAAGCTTTTTAGTTATGGTATTAACATCCACCTCTGCAAAGTTAGCAGTCCAAACATTTTGAGTATTGGTAGGATCCCCTACTCCCTGAATTCTCTCTGCTGCTAAGAAACCTGCCATAACTGCTAAGGTTGTAAGACTTCCTACCCCTGCCATAAGAGCAGCTATTCCAGAGCCTAATCCAAAGAGATTTAAAGGACCTCTATATAAAGCTAAAGGTGCAAGAGCTATGAAGAAAATAACATAAATTATCGCTGACTTAGGTGTAACTGCAATCATAAAGGGATTAAGCACTCCCTTAACTGTAGGGTTAGTTACTGCAAGATATAAAATACCTATGCCTATCATAAGAATAACTGCAGGGCCTGCATCGGTAATACCGTTATAACAGGTTTGAGTTAACATATTCATTGCCTTTGAGAAGCTTTTTGAGGTAAAGAGCAGTATCCATAATATCCCCGCCATAAAGGCTGGTACAATGGGGATTTCTAAAAAAGCCACTAGGATTATAGGCACTATAGGAGTTACCATTGCTAGAAATCCTCTTACACCTTTTAAAGACTCAGTATTTCTTTTTTCCTCAGTAACAGGGGCAGAGAAAGCAAATTTTATGCCGTTTTTCTTAAATTCTATAAATATTAAAGCCAAGGTAGCTACTGCCGTTGCTACTAAAAGATATATTTCAAAGCTTCTAATTTGAGCTACCTCAAGTCCAAAAATACTGGAATAGCTCTGCCAGTTAGCCATATTAAAGCAAAGTCCTGTGGCAAAGGCCATTAAAAATATACTAGCAGCACTTAATGCTGGCAGACCTACAGATATGAGTATTGGAAGTACTATAGTACCAACCATTATTACAGAGCCTAGTCCACTAAGGGTAGTAAAGAGAAGGGCCACCGCTGCAACCATTACAAGAGTTACTATAAGAGGCTTGTCTCCTCCTAATTCTGCAGAAATTTTGATTATATTTTCTGTTACTCCTGTCTTATTCATTATCTGACCAAGCCATGCTCCAAAGATAACAGCTATATAGGCTGAGGCCATACGTATTGAACCGTTTTCAATAACGGTTTTAAGAAAACCAATTTCATTTCCCTCTGCATCCTTTCCCACAAAAGGTACTCCAGCTATTAGGCATATTACCACTGCCAATAGGGGAAGTGCTAGAAGCGTAGGGATTTTTCTTGTAATCATAAGACCTGCTATGATTAAAAAACTAATGATAATAAGTGCTCCCTGTAACATTTATAATTCCACCTTCCTTTATAATATATATTTTTATAATATTTCTATAGCTTCTCTAAATGCCGTTGCTGCTTGCTTAATCTTTTCTGCTGAATCTCCTCCAGTAACTACTGCTCCTATCATCACAGCCTTACAGCCTGCCTCGTAAAGATATTTAACCTCCTGAGGCCTTATATGCTTTTGCGTGGGTATAAGCACAGGTTTCTTTGTTTCTTTAACTAAATGAGAATAACTTAAAATATCCAGATAATTTAATGAGCTTCCATAGGCTTCCCCAGGAATAATGCTAGCTTCCAGTATATCTATGGAGGAATTTCTAACTGCCTCTACAGTAATATTATTATAGCTATTATCTATAGCAACCATCTTAGTAAGCTTTTTTGTAGTCATCATAAATGGTGGTAAGTGCTGTGCATAGGCTGAAAAAAACTTTACTCCAAGGTCCTCAAGCTCCAAAAGCTCCTCTTTTGTAATAAAGCTTTCTGAAGCTCCGGGAACTACCCCCACAGGGATATCCCCTGCTAGCTCAATTAGCTCCTTTAAAAAGCTTTTATTACTTTGAAAATTCCCAAAGCCATTACCGCTGGCTCTATGCAATAGGTTAAGGTGCACCTTAATAGCCTGTACACCGCCTTCAATTGCTGCCCTTGCAAAATCTATACGGTTATCTGGTAGGCTGGCAACTAAAGTGAATTTTTCATTGGTAATTAACTTCTCAAACTCCAACATATCACCCCATTAATCTTATATAATATTTAGCTGTTTATTTCTTAGCTTTAGAGCAAGGTCTAAATAAATCTCTTCTTCATTCTTATTCTCATATTTTAGCTTTGGTATTGCTAAACTTATAAATTCCTTTGAAAAAGCTCTTGAGATATTCTCTAAAAACTGCTTATCCTTAATAGCTTCCCCAGAAAAATATATAGATTTTATTGAGAAAAACAGGCATAAGGGCTTTAAAATCTGAGCTAATTGCTTAATTGTATTCTTAGAATTAATATCTACACTCTTAGAGTAAGCTGCTACCATTGCATCCTTTATAATACCTTCTGCTTTTTTGCCTTTCTCAGCTTTACCCTCCTTTAATGACATGGCTTCAGGAAATAAAGGTGTTAGGTCTATGGTCTTTTCTCCATTAACCTCTAAGGTTTTTTCATTTATCACAACACTAGCAAGAATATTCCTTCCGATTCTTATGAAAAGCTTGTTTTCATTATCCTGTAATGCTTCAGTATTTCCCATGCCTGTAAGAGTATAGCTTGAAGAATAATCAATGACCACAGGCACTCTAAAATTAGTTTTAATAGCATCCTCTAAGCTTATGGCTGCGGAGGATACCCCTGTGGAATAAGTTACAATAAAATCATTTATATCTAAATTCTCCTGAAATAAAAGACCAATACCAGCTATTCTTCGGGAATAACCGGGCTCAGAGGCAAAGAGTTTTTTTATGCCCTTGTTTATAACCTCTAAAAAGTCATTTCCATAGACAGGCTTAGAGGTTAATTTCTCATAAGCAACCTCATTAATATGCATATTAAAAGCCCTAAGATAAGTTCCATCACCTTTAATATGAATAATGATCATTAAAGCATAGGTCTCGTTAAATTTTATCTGTATTCGTTTTCTTCCTCCAGTAGAAGCATCCTCACCAGCTTCGCAAAGAATCCCTTCTCCTAAGAGGTCATTTACCAGCATGGAAATCGTACTAAGGCTTAAACCACTCTTCTCTGCAAGCTCGGTTCTAGATAAGCTTTCACTTTGAGTTATACATTCTAGTATAAGCTGCATATTTCTTTTTTTCATGTCCTTAAGGGTTGTTTTTTTCATGGATATCACACTACTTCTTTTGGATTTGTTAAAGACTTATTTCGAGCTCCGAATTAAGTTATTATTAGCATACCATTTATTGTAATCACTGGTCAAGAATATTTTCTAAATATTTAATTTATTTACATTTAATTAAGCAACTTACAATTTCAAGTGCAAGTTCTTCCATACAAGTAGACATCATATTAATGCTTACTAAGAGTAAAAATATAGATAATAAAACCGCTTCTGATGTAACAGCAGAAATCACAGAGGATACTCTCCTCACATAAGCTAATTATGTAAAAATCACCATAAAAACTAAGATGGTGCATAAATATACACCACCTTAAATAAGTTCAATCATCGCTTTATAAGTCAGTCAACCGCCCAATTTACTCTTTTATTTATACTCATTCATTGGAGTTAAAAAGGCTCCCTGTTTAAGAAGCGTACTTCTTACCTCTTCTATGGAAACATCCTTTGCAGCCTTATTTTCCTTCACAGATACTGCTGCTGCAACCCCGGCAGCATGGCCTAAAGCCATAGCTATAGGACTCACCCTTAAAGAGCTTGCTGCTTCATGCTCAGCACTAACACATCTTCCAGTAGTTATGAGGTTTTCTATTTCATTGTTGACTAAAATTCTATATGGTATAGAATAATAGCTTCCAGGTCTTAGGAACTTATCATCATTTGAGGCTCCATCAGGAGAATGAATATCAAAAGGGTAACCACCCATAGCAATGGCATCAGAAAACATAACGTTATCCATCATTTCTTCCGCGGTTAAAGTATATACTCCCTTGATCCTTCTACTTTCTCTTATGCCAATCTGTGGTCCTGTGGATACCAAATAGGATTCTTCAAAGCCAGGAATATATTTCTTTAAGAAATCTAAAGATTCTCTAACCTGTCTTCTCCCCTCAATTTCACCCTTTGTCAAATCATAGCTATCAGTGGCATTAAGCTTAAGAATCCTAGTCATATTCAGTATAACTTCATTAGGATTATTATTTTGGAAAAAGAGCACCTTATCTCTAGGATAAGTAATATCCCCATTTTCCTTAGCCTCCTTTAGCTTGCTATAAAAGCCTGACACAGATAGTCTGGGTGTTTTCTCAATGATAGCTTGGTTTACAGCAAGAAACTCCTCAGGATTCTCCTTTATGTATTCTCTTATTTTAGGTATATCCACATTTCCTATTCTAGCTTTCATGGTCATAGGCTGTGCAAGCCCGTCCAATTTTCTTCCGTATTCATAGGGCACACCTGCTCTCACAGAAACATCTGCATCACCAGTAGCATCTATAAAAACTCCTGCCTCTAGCTCTATAAAGCCTCCTTTTGTCCAAAGCTGCACAGATTTTATTTTATTTTCCTTAACAGTACAGCCAGTAAAAATGCTATGGTAAAGCATTTCACCCCCAGCCTCAATGTGCTTATGCTCTATTGCAAATTTCATAGCCTCTGTATCAAAGGGAGTTAGAGAAGAAGCATATCCAATGGTGTCAGTTATATGCCCAGGGCTAGCTCCCATTTCCTTTAAGGTTTCAATAAGCTCGTCGGGGATTCCTCTAACTACTTGCTTATCTCCAGCATGAAAGGTCATCATAGGACCTACTCCTGAAGCTGTAAGCATGCCTCCAAGAAATCCATATCTCTCTACCACTAATGTAGATGCTCCTGTCCTAGCTGCTGCAATTGCTGCTATACATCCAGAAACTCCTCCTCCTAGAACTATAACATCATATCTCTTCCTTAACATATTACCACCTCCTATATATATTAACTGTATTCTAACTTATATAGAACAATTTGGAAAGTTCATTTGAAATATAATTCTCTAAATAAAGAAAAAAGCCCGCATATAGCAGGCTAGGTTCTTGGTGTTGTTTTTAAAAGTATTACATCTCCCTCTAAGGTATATCCTTTTGTAGCAGAGGGAATAAGCATGCTGTCTCCCTTTTTTATATCCAACACTTCTCCAGAATCATCTCTAATAATCCCTGAACCTGAAACACAGGTGTAGATATAAAAGGTATTTTCATCTCCCTTCCCTTCTAAAATGCCCTTCAAAGTATATTTTTCTATATAAAAATACCTGCTTCTGCATAAGAGCATTTTTTTGAAGCTATCAAATTCCTCAGCTTCATAATAGTTATGGCCAGTATTTACTGCCCTTAAATTAAGATTAACCACCTCTAAGGCTTTTTTAACATGAAGATCTCTGGGCCTTCCATAATCGTAAACTCTATAGGTTATATCACTGCTTTGCTGTATTTCCGCAATAATAGCATCCTTACAAAGTGCATGCACCATTCCACTTTCGATAAAGAAGAAGTCCCCCTCCTTCACAGGAATTCTATTTAGGTATTGCTCCAGATTATTATCTTTAATTGCTCTTTCAAAGTCATCATTGCTGCATCTCTTTACTCCGGCAATAATTTCCGCACCAGGCTTGGCATCAACAACATACCAAGCCTCTGTTTTTCCCATAGTGCCTTCAATCTTTTTTGCATACATATCAGAAGGATGAACCTGTATGGATAAATCCTCTCTGGGGGATAAGAGCTTAATTAGAAGAGGAAATTCCTTTTCTCTTAGAGATTTCCCTACCATAGCTTCTCCATAAAGAGATATAAGCTCCTTGATGCTTTTTCCCTTTAAGGGACCATTAACAACTATGCTATTGGCAGCAGAATGGCAGGAAACATCCCAGCTTTCCCCTATATTTCCTTCAGGTAGGTTTTCTCTAAGACCTTCTAAATCTCTTCCACCCCAAAGTCTTTCGAAATATATATTTTCAAACTTCAATGGATACATTATTTCACCTAACCTCTTACATATGCTTTTATAGTAGCAAGCTCTTTACCCTCTGAGTCACCATAAGGTCTAATTGTATATTCCCCTACAGATGCAGGTATAATAAAGGTTTCAGCGTAATTCAATATGAAGGATTCAAAGGAATTCCTAGGAGATTCTACAATAGCTTGATCTCCTTCTACAAGGTTTAGCACATTAACTCCTCCATTGGTATTATGAAGAACCTTTTTTGTAAACCAGTGTCTTCTGGTCTCTATAAATTCCTTCTCATGAAGACCTGTTCTTTCTTCAATCCAGCCATCTCCTTGAGCTACTACTTCAACCTTGTTAACTAAATTATCCATTGTCCATTCAGTATCTCTATAAAACTGTACAACCTCTTCACCATGGGCAATATTTATTGGTCTTGGCTTACCATCCATGCCAAGCCTTCCCCAATCCCAAAGCTTAAAGGTAAAAATATTAGGAGTTGAAGATATTTCTAGCACCATAGTATCTGCTCCTGAGCAGTGAACTGTACCAGGAGGTATCAAAAAGTGGTCATGCTTCTTTGCTTTGATTTTATTAGAATAATTCTCAGCAATGAAATCTCCCTCTCCTGCTTGGGCTTTTTTAAGATCTCCAAAGAATTTTTCCTTAGTCATGCCTGTTTTAACTCCCAGATAAACATAGGTGTCCTTATCCTCCTTAGCATCCATAAGATAATAGGATTCCTCCTGAGTATAATGAATGCCGAACTTTTCCTGAGCATATTCAACTAAAGGATGTACCTGCAGTGATAGGTTTTGTCCTCCCATTGTATCTAAGAAGTCAAAGCGTATAGGAAAATCTGTGCCAAATCTACCATGAACCTTTTCACCTAAAAGCTCTCTAGGATGGGATAATACCACATCAATAGAAGGTATCTCCACAATGGTATCAGCTACCTTTAAAAGAAGGGAATTCTCCTCGGGAACACAGTCAAAGCACCAAGCATAGTTTTCTGCATCTCTATCTAAGTCGCATACTTCCTTCATCCACTGTCCTCCCCAAACTCCCGGATCAAAGAAGGGAACTACTCTAAAAGGCCTCTTAGTAGCTTCTCTTAAGCCTGATCTGAAGGCATCACCGCTGATCATCTTTGGAGAGTTTTTTAAATTTGTGTCAAGGACATAATCAAAGGCTTCAAGTCTTCGCTTTTTATAATTATCAGCTACCTTCCATTCAAAAAAGTAGCCTCTCTTTAATTTTCTTAAAGGATCCTCATTATAATTATTGCCCTTCCAATTAGGAATTTCTCCACTTCTATATCTCTGTTGAATCTCCCATCTTGCAAGGTCTGCAAAAATATATATGTCTGGGTCAGCTAATAAAGCTGCTCCTACTCCATAAACTACAACTACACCCTTTGCTTCCTCTAGCTTTTTTTTCAACTTTAAAAGCTTATCCTCATCTATAAAATCCTGTAATGCATGAAGAGAAATCTTTCCGAAAACCCTATCCTCTGTAACTACCTCTTTGATTTTTTCTTCAACCATAGAGGGCTCAAAAAACATTTCATCATCGGTGTATATCTCTAAGGAATGTTCTATTTTATCTACTAATCCATTTTTAACTTCTTCATATCTAACACCTGGATAAAAGTCTATAGCTACAATTTTTCTTTCACTCTTTATGCTATGTAGTCTTCTTTCCACCTCTGAAGCTATGGAGTCATAGCCTTCCCATACAGCTTCCTTTCCAAATTCCTTAATCTCTACATAAGGCTGCTTATCATATTTAAAACCCATTATAATCCTCCTTATCTATCTGTCTGAATAAGTAAAGGAGATATTTTCAATCTCCTTTACCTGTTTCAATTATTCAATTACTTGATTTAATTATTCAATTTAGCAAAGGATAAAAGCTCTACACACTTCTGCTTATCAGATGCTGTACCCAGGGATTGAATATATTCTTTATTTATAAGCTTTCTGGCTAAACTTGATAATATTTTCAAATGAATATTGTCCTCATTATCCTTAGGAACTGCTATACCGAAAATAAACTTAACCTTATCATCATCGTTCCAGATTATTTCATTTTTCAATCTAAGGAATACAAGTGAAGTGGTATTTACCCCTTCAGATTTAGCATGAGGAATAGCCATCTTCAATCCCATTGAGGTTGAAAGCTCTTCTTCCCTTAGATAAATATCTCTAAGAAATATTTCCCTGTTATTAAGCCTATGATCTTTTTCTAATAAGGAAGCTATGTTCTTTAAAATATCCTCTTTATTTTTTACATCAACATCTAATAAAATTAAGTCTTCATTAATTAGTTCCATTTAAGTACACCTCGTGTTTTTCTATTGGTAGTCCGCTTCATTCCTGGTAAAGATATAAATCATTAGTACTGAAACTGCTGTACCTACCAAGAAGCAGAGAAGATATAATGGAATACTGCTGGTAAGAGGTAATGTAAATATCCCTCCAATTGGAGCAGAGAGTGTGATGCCAAAGGCACCAGCTAAAGCTCCTGCCACAGCAGCTCCTGTCACTATTGATGGTAAAATTGCCTTTGGCTTTGCAATAACAAAGGGTATAGCTCCTTCAGCAATGAAGGTTAGCCCCATAAGATAGGCAGCCTTACCAGCCTCTCGTAGGCCTGGAGTAAACTTTTTAGGAAATAAGGTTGTAGCAACTGCACAGCTTGTACTAATAACCATAGCACTACAGCCTGCAGCACCCATGGCTACACTTGCAGTAGCTGTACCATCAGGAGCAGTTAAGGTAGCTACAGCAAAGAGATAAGCAACCTTATTAATTGGCCCACCCATATCCACTGCTAGCATAGCACCAATAACAGCACCTAATAATATTGCACTTTGTCCGCTGAGACCCTGAAGCCATACAGTTAAAAATGAATTTATTGGAGTAACAACACCATTAACAGGAATCATGCAAGCACCAACTAGCAATAAGCCTATCACTGGAAAAATAATCAATGTTTTAACTCCCTCTAAGGCTTTTGGAAGTCCTGATGATAATTCTTTTAATATTAATATAATAATACCTGCAGCTATGCCTCCAACTATTGCTCCAAGGAAGCCTGAACCACCTTTACTTGCTATTAACCCTGATACAAAGCCAGGCATAATACCGGGCTTATCAGAAATAGAATAGGCAATGAAGGCTCCTAAAATAGGAAGCATATAGGCAAAGGCAAAGCCTCCTATTTCTAATAGCCATGCGGGGAAGGCAGTGGTTGCTCCAAAGGTTGCTTCTGCAGCATTCTTTGCATCAATAAGGAAGGCAAAGGAATAGAGAATTCCTCCTCCAACCACAAAGGGCAGCATGTGAGACACACCAGTCATTATATGATTATATAAACCTTTAAATTTTAACTCTTTTAATCTCATCTTATTCCTCCTAATAAATATCTACTTCATCCTTTTCGATCTTTTCAAATATCCCTTCAACCTTACGAATTGCATCACTAACAGATACACTTATAAGCTTTTTACCACGGAATCTCTCCGTTTCAACCTTTGTATCTGAAGCAACAATAACGTAATCCGCAGCCTTTATATCCTCTTCTGTCAAAGGGTTTTCTATACCAGAAGAACCATTGGTTTCAATTTTCACTTCATAGCCTCTTTGTTTTCCATAGGTTTCAAGCTGCTCTGCGGCCATATAGGTATGAGCAATTCCTGCAGGACAGGCAGAAACCCCTATAATCTTTCCTTTAATTTCTCCACCTGGATTAAAAGACACTTCTTCTTTTTTATCTTCTTTTTTGGGCTCATTTTTGGATTTGAAGAATTTAAACATAATATCTCCTTTCTTATTTAATAAATTTTATAGTTCTTAATTCGCCTTTTCGGAATTTTTTAAGATTCAAAGAAGACTCAGAGTACTCTGATTCCATTAAATTTGTTTTATACATTTCCTTATACTCAAAGCCTGTTCTAATAACTCCACCCTCTGCTTCAGAGTTTTCATTATTGAAGATTCTAAAAGCATAACCATCGTCCTTAATGGACTTAACAATAGTTCCAAAGCTTACCTGACTATTATCTAAGGTCAAGAACTGATAATTATTCGGTATTTTAAAGGGCAATGGATTTGTTGGGAAATATGCTAAAGGAAATACTGTTTTTTCATAGGCCTGATTTTGATAATAACAAGGATCACAGGCATAATGGATGTAATCATTCATAATAACATTGCTATTGTAACTCTCATAATAAGCAAGTGCTATTTCAAAGGTATTTTCTCCAATTAACTGTCCCTCTGGAGAATCAAATATCATATAATCAAGTCCGCTTGGTCTACCTGGTCTTCTGTTAAGATCTGGCAATCCCATTGCACCAAAGGATCTAAATAATGTAATGGATAAATCCTTCTTCCCTTCTCCAATTAATTCATATTCCTTACAGCTTCTAGTAAAGGCTGTGGTTACATATTCATCATTAACCATAGAAACATGATTTAAAATAGGATTTGTTGGACTTGGTTCCTCAAACCAGCCATCTTCCTTCCAGATTTTTAACTCCTTAGGGTCAGATTCTCTGGTAATGTAGGTATATTGAGTACCTGCATAGGAGAGATCATTTTTATGAGAGCCTGTGTATACAAGCCTTACTCTATGATTTTTTGCCTTATTATCTACAGAGCCCTTTATTTCTATAAGATCGCTGTTTTTCTTAAGCTTTATTTCTATAGTGAACTTCATTTCACTATCCTTAATTCCATGCTTTCTACTTTCTAGATCCTTAGGTACATCCCAGCTTCCTTTTAGAGTAAGTGTACTGATTTCATCAGTTTCTACCCCTTTAACCTCAGCATCTGAAAGATCATTAGTTAGTATAAGATCATAATCTGGATAAGAGTAATCGTAGCTATCTCCCTCATCTCCTGATTCTTCAAGATAAATAGCCTTATTAATTGTTCTATTTAGCTTTTTATCATGTATTTGTAACCCTCTATAATCCTTTATAACCCTATATCGATTATTCTCAATAACTCCATCTGTTAAGGCCGGTGACTTGTGGAAGGACTTAGCTCCCTCTCTAACATCTAAGGTTTTATAAGAAATACCGTCAAAGTCCTTTATAGTAACATAAATTGTTGATTCATAGAAAATCTTATTCACATCAAGATTTTCTTTATTCTTTCTGCAAACCCCATAGCTTTTCTTAACTGAGTTAACAAGGGTATACTCCACATTTTCTCCATTATCATATATTTGGAAGTCTGGAGTTCTGGTGTATACTACCATTTTCATAGTTAAGTCACGATGATAGGGCAGCGGATTGAATATAACTAAAGGATAACCTTCCTCTTTTTCCACAGATATGGCTACAATCTTCATTAAATAAGCCTTTGATGATTTTGCAATATTCAATGCCTTAAGGCTTTCATGCTTTATATAAGCATTAGTTTCATCTGTTAAGGTTGAAGAGGAGTGTGTCTGACTCTTAACTAAGGTTTCCCAAGCCTTGTCTATTATTCCCTGATCATAAGGAACTCCTATGCTGTCCAGCATAGTCATCATAGGCTGTACCTCAAAGGTCAACACTCTTTCACATTCATCTTGGATATTTTTTATATCTGCTCTGGAGGAAAATAAAGATTTATGAATCCTATGATATTGAGTTGAAAAAAGCTCATAATCATGGGTTTTCAGATCCTTTCCCTTTTCCCTAACGCGATTGCAGAAATCCTCCCAGGTAGTTAGTTTAAATTGATATTTATCTGATTCTGCATTGTATTTCTCCATTTTTTCCTTTATCCCAAGGATTATAGGATTTTGGTCAAAGCCTAGGGGGAATACAAACTCTCCATCTAGGGTGGAATAGGAAAGCAACCTATCTATTAGCTGGTGAACATTTATTTTATTATAGTCCTCAGCTTTATTAGTTAAAATAGTTCCATCCTTGAAGGCATAACAACCATATCCATAGCCAGAAATCATTGTGCAAACCAGAATCTTGCTTCCATCATTTGAAACCTGATAAAACTCACTTCCTAGGTTATATTCATCTCCAACCCCTCTGGTTATTACAAAGTTTTCTATACCCATTTGATTGAATATCTTAGGAAAGTCATAAGAATGTCCAAAAGAATCTGGTAGATATGCAATCATTGAAGAACCACCTAATTTATTTCCGCTTTGAATACCTAATCTCAGATTATTTATTACTGATTCTCCGCTGGATATAAAGCAGTCCAATTGAGAATTAAAAGGACCAATGAGCAGCCTCTTTTCAGTAACAAACTTTTTAACTCTATCCATATCCTCAGGATGCAAACTTAAGTATTCATCTATTGGAGCAGTCTGACCATCAAAGAAATATTTTTCAACCTCTCCCGTTTCTAAAGCATTGAGAAGCTCCTTCATATTATAGGAAAACTGAACCATGGCATCCTCTGCAGTGAAATACCAAATTAAGTCCCAATGGGTGTGATTTATACAATGTGCTATTTTCTTCATGTGTGTATCTCCTCCTTACAGAATCACTATATCAATGATTTATTTCATTAATCAACAGAGATAATTACAGGATTTTTTCATTTTCTCCCTCTATTAATGCAATTTTTCAATTTTTATCATTAGGATTTTAATGCTATAATGATTATGCACAATTATGCACAATATTAATGTTATAATAATTATTTATAACATATTGAAAATTCTATGTGAGGTGAAGCCAAAAGTATGGACAAACACAGTAGACACATTACAATACTTAAAGAGCTTGTTTCTACAAACAATTACATAACGGCCTCTCATCTTGCAGAGGCTTGCAAGGCATCAGTGAGAACTATACACTCTGATATCAACAGCAGGGATTTTATTACTCTACTATCTGGTGCTTCCATTGAAAGGAAGCAAAATGTAGGTATAAGACTCACCGCTGATAAAGGACAAAAGGATCATATATATTCCATCCTTAATAGTCCTGCTGATACTAACAATAAAAATGACATAAATGATATAAACTATGTAATGTTGAAACTATTAACCTCAAAAAATCCATTAAATATGCACGACTTCTCTAGAGACATATATAAATCAAAGTCCTCAATAATACCAATAATTGATGAAATAGAAGCTTATTTTAACAGGCATAACTGCAATTTAATAAGAAAACCTAACTTGGGAATATATTTAGAAGGACCTGAGGACAATATTCGAAGTATGTTTTATAAGATAATCATGGAGCTTCCTGTAAGAAATATACCCAAGAATGATCTGGATGGTCGAATGCCTGATGATCTCTGTGCTAAGATGCATATAGCCTTTAGCAAGGATTTTATTAAAAAGATAATTTCAATAGTTAAGACTTCTGAGGTGAATTTAAGCACCCATTACTGTGATTATGATTTTTGGGCAGTGGTACTTAAATCAAGTATTATAGTTAAGAGAAATCAAATTCACAAACACATTCATTACAAAGAAGACTTTGATAAATCCATTCAGGAGTATTATGTAGCTTCTATTATGAAGCTACATATAGAAAAGGATTTTCATATAACCTTATCAGAGCAGGAAATCTATTCCCTTGAAAAGGTTATTATATCCACCAGAAAGCAGATAAATCAGCTGCAGATTCAGAAAAAATTTGATGAAGGTGTCTTAGAGAAATTTATTAATCTATTAAGCACTCATTTTAATGTGGATTTAAATGCTGATGAAGAGTTAAAGATTAACCTAAGCAATCATCTCCGTCCAGCTATAAGAAGGATGAAATACGGAATATCCAGCGAGAATCCCCTATTAGATAGCATAAAAGCAAAATATACGGATATATATATAGCTGTAATGACCAACATAGATAAAATAGAAGAAAGCGAAAATATTTTCTTCGACTCCAATGAATTAGGCTTTATATGCCTTCATGTGGTCTGTGCATTAAACCGCTCAAAAAGAATCCGCTCTGTTAAGGCCATACTTTTATGCGATGAGGGCTTAACCTTTGAAACTCTTATAAAAAGCTCCGTAGAAAGCTTATTTAATGAAATTGATATATGCGAAACCTACAGATACAGCGATTTTTCCTCTTTAGATTTTAATGAATACGATTTAGTGCTAAATGCCACCAATAATCCTATGAGCCATAAAAACATTATAAATATTGATTTAATGTTCAGCGAGAATTATAGCACTCAGGTTAGGCACTGGCTCTTTGCCAGAGAAATAGAAGCAGCTATCCCTCTTAAGGATGATTTTCAGGATTATTTGGTTTACTTTAATGACAACAGCGCCTCCCAAATGGAGCTAATATCAAAATACTGCTCATACTTAAAGGAGGTAGGCTATGTTACCTCTGATTATGAACAGTCAGTAATTGATAGAATTAATTTTTCCTCTACTGCAATTCAGCGTGGTGTGGCAGTTTGCCACGGAGCAAAGAGATATGTTAATAAATCTGTAATTTTAATTATCCGCCTGGAAAACCCCATACCCTGGGATGACCAATTAGTAGACCTTATCTTCTTTACAGCAATCAGCGATGATATTAATAAAAATTACAGTAAAATATTCAGAAAGATACTCCATATTGTTTCTGATGATCAGTTAACCTACGCTTTGAAAAATTGTAATAACACTGAGGACAT
Source organism: Bacillota bacterium (assembly GCA_023451395.1). Taxonomy (GTDB): domain Bacteria; phylum Bacillota; class Clostridia; order Clostridiales; family Clostridiaceae; genus JAEXZL01. The sequence goes on from JAEXZL010000216.1 coordinate 16,914, forward strand.
TGAAACACTGCTTTTTAATTTAAATAACTCTTCATGACTTAAAAAATCCACAGAAATGTGAAATTCATTTCTGTGGATTTTTCATCATATAAAAATATTTATTCTTTCTTCTAATTCTTCTATGCTTATATCCCAACATATTTCTCCAAAGATTCATTTATAAGCTTTTTATCATCCTTATCATTAAGCTTTAGAGTAAAGCTTGACTCTGTATCAAAAAGCCTTTTATATCTTATTTTTAGCTTATCATGAGTTATCCATTCATAGCCTATTATTTTCTGAAAGGATATTAAACTTCCATAATAACATACTCCTTTTTTTCTTATCTCAAAAAATCTCAAGCTGCATATAAGATGGACAGTAAATATTTCCAACATAGCAGCTGGATATAAAATATTTAACCCCCCGTTATAATTAGGCTTAGCTAAATACATTAAAAAGAAGAAAGCAAAGAATATTACCGCTGATATATACATGGCAATATAGCCTTTTCTAGGGTGAAGCTTAGCAATTCTTTCCCCTGAGTTTGAAAATGTATATATAACTCTCACTAGAAATGCTGTGGCTAAGAATATAAAAAATAAATAAAATATATCCAATTAACCTATCCCCTCTCATTATGAAATTAAAGTTATTCTCTTTATTTTATTATAGGATTATTTAACTTATAATACAATTATTGTAAAGGTGATTTATAAGAAATCCCCTTGGAAATAGGATATCCTTTGGGCGAAAAATATTATTATTAATAATCATTAATATATCCTTGACAGATATATCGTGTGATGATATATTTAATATATCGATAGACGATAGATTGAGTGGTGATAGATTATGGATAAAAATACCCCTTTAACAGAAGGCTTATTTTACATTTTATTAGCTGTAAGAAAGCCAAACCATGGCTATGGAATTATTCAGGAAATCTCGGAGCTTACCTCCCAAAGAGTAATCCTTGGACCTGGTACTTTATATGGTGCTATAAACTCTATGCTGGATAAAGGCTGGATAGCCTTATACAGTGAAGAAAAGTCTTCTAGAAAGAAAAAAGAATATGTAATTACAGAGGAAGGCAAGGAAGTCTTCCTTCAAGAGACCGAAAGGCTTAAAGAATTAATTGATAACTCAAAATTAATGAGTGTAGAGGGGTGGGCTAATAATGAAGAAGTTTAGGTTATATTATGATAAAGAAACAGAGACTAGCTGGATAAATAAAATGTGTAAGGATGGCTGGGCCTTTAAAAGCTTTTTTATGGGAGTGTATACCTTTAATCCCTGTACTCCTGGTGAGTATATCTATCAAATTGATCTCTTAGACTATGCTTTAGGCTCCGGAGATTATAAAGAGTTTATGAAGGATACTGGAGTAGAAGTTCTTTCCACTTGGTATCGCTGGATATATTTAAGAAAAAAGGCTTCGGAAGGTTCCTTTGAAATGTATACAGATGTGGAATCAAAAATACAGCATTACAGAAAGATAAAAAACTTCTTTATATTTTTCTTTATACTGGAGGTCTTTGTAACCATTGTTGAAATTAGTTCAGCTATAGGTTCTGGAAACGTTATTTTCTGGTACTTTTCCGCCCTCTTTGCCTTTATTGCTCTTATATTTCTTAAAATGGTTTGGAAATTTTCCTGGAGAATAGAGGAGCTAAAGAGGTAAGTTGTTATGAATAGAAAAAGCAATTATTTTATAAACAATTGGATTAAAATAGGATTATTATTTAATGGTATATTTCTAGTTGCTAATAGATTTAGTCTCCTACCGGAGTTTTTCCTGTGCCTAACACAAGGTTTTGGATTAGCTTTTATATTAATAGGCTTTATTCGTGGAGATAGAGATATGTCTAAGGTAAAGGAGTTTAAAAGAAATCTTTATAAGAAAATAGTGTCGAGATAATAATAAAGACATACTGTCTTTATCCTAGGGATAAGTAGTATGTCTTATGTATTTTATCTCGTAGCTTTACAAATTTACTAAATGCATTATAAAAATACAGCATTAAGCTTCTCTCCATCTTCATTAAATACCTTTATTGCCTCTGTAGCTAAGCCCTTATTTATCATGGTCATGAATATATCAGTAGGAATCGTACAGGTGTGAGCCCCTGCATTTAATGCCCTTATTACCTGACTAGTATTTTTAAAGCTGGCAGCAAGAATCTTACAGGGAAGCTTTCTTCTATAATAAAATTCTCTCATGGCTTCTATTTCTTTATAGGCATCTATGTTATTATTCTCCATTCGGTTTACATAAGGTGCAACATAATCGCAACCTGCAAGACCAGCTAGTATAGCTTGATCTGCTGAATATATGGCCGTTCCTAGGATCATCTCAGAGCTATTATCAGCTTTGATTTTTTTAATTAACTCTAAACCTACTAAATCAATTGGTATCTTATAGCCAAGCTGTTTGTCTGTAACTATAGCCTTAAGTCTTTTATAGTCATCATAACGCTCATGGACGGTAGTGCCTACTAACTGAAGGAACAAAAGCTCTGCAGGGGTTTTTAACAGCTCATCTATCTGCTTAAACCTATCTTTTTTTTCCTTAAGCAAAAGGGTTGGATTGGTTGTTATTCCTTTAAAAACTCCTGTTTTAAAACATTGGTTTATCTCATTAATATTTGCTGTATCTAAAAACATATATCCTCCTTAAAAATAATTACTATATACCTCCCGGAATAGAAATAGTAAAGGTAGTTCCTTCTCCTACACTGCTCTCTACAGCTATCTTTCCACCATGAGCTTCCACCAGAGCCTTTGTAATGCTTAATCCTATTCCCTGTCCACCGGTATCCTTGCTTCGTGACAGGTCACTTCTATAAAACCTTTCAAATATGTGGGGCAGATCCTTATTTGATATACCTGTTCCATTATCCTTTACCTTTATTATAATACTTTTTCCTGTCTTTTTTAATATAACCTCACCATATCCACCAGTCTTTAGATATCTTAGAGAATTTGATAGGAGGTTATGGATAATCTGGCGAAGTTTGTCCCTATCAACCAAGGCCTCTATGGAAGGTTCTATTGAGGAAGCTATACTAAAGCCTCCCTTAAGATATAAAGGTCTAAAGCTTTGAATAATTCCTTCCAGCTCCTGAGACAAGTTAATTTTCTCCTTATGAAGCTTTAGGCTTCCTTCCTCCAGTCTTGCCACTCCCCGAAGATTTTCTACCATCTTCTTTAATCTCTCTATCTCATTATCAATCTCCTTTAGCTTATCCTGGGAGGGCTCCCAAACTCCATCTAAAAAGGCCTCAATATGAGTCTTTAAAACCGTTAAGGGAGTTCTTAACTCGTGAGCCATATCAGAAGTAAGCCTCCTTCTAAGATTTTCCTGATAGCTTAAGGTTTCTGCTAGATAATTTATGGAATTGGAAAGCTCCTCTATCTCTTTAGTAGTTGTATTTATATTTAATCGCACCTCTAGGTTTCCAGTCCTCATTTTGTTTGCTGTATCAGTTATTTTAACCAAAGGCTTAGAAAGTTGTCTGGAAGTTATTATGCTTATGATAAGGCCAAAAATCAAAGCTGCTCCTGCTGATATAATGAAGGCTTTATTTAAGGTGCTCATAAAGGTTACAGAGGCTTCCGAGAGATAGGAGGTGCCAAAATAGCCAATAATTATAGCCCCTGCATTTTTGTTATTTTGAAGTAAGGGGTATTCCTCTTCAGTATATTCCCCCACCTTCATATCAGCAAAGCTGTGCATGCCTCCCATCATATTTCCCATCATCATGTTGTGCTTTAGATGGGAATTACCTGAGGAGTATAGGATGTTATCTTTTAAATCCTTAACCTCAATATATAGCTCTTCCATCAGTGCATATCTTTGAATTTCCGCTGCATGTGCATATCTTTGAATTTCCGCTGTATTTACAGCTAAAAGATCTGGATCTTTACTGTATAATTCATTAACTAATTTTACAGCACTATCAACCTTAGCTTTATGTTCATCCACCAGATAATTCTTAAATTCTTTTCCTACAGTATAATTTGATATGATACTTGCTAAAATAATTGAGCCTATAACTGCAAAAAGAAAGCCTAAGGATAATTTTTTCATTAAGGATATTTTCATTATTTCCTCCTCCCAATCTTCCTAACATCTAGAAACATTAAACCTTTAAGCTTCCGAGGATTGCACTATAAATTTATATCCCATTCCATAAACCGTAGCTATATATCTTGGCTCCTTAGGATTATCCTCCAGCTTTTGCCGAAGATTTTTAATATAAGTATCAACAGTTCTGTCAAAGCCCTCATAGTCCATACCAAAGGCCTTGTCTATCAACTGTTCTCTGGAAAATATCTGTCCTATATTTGTTAGAAGTACAGTTAAAACTTTAAATTCATTAGCTGTAAGACTTACCGTTTGTCCCTTCTTTTTTACTATCATCCTCTTAATATCAATTTCTAGATCTCCTTTATTAAAGGTTAAAATATCTGCCATAGGAATTTCATCTCTATAGGCTCTTCTTAAAAGGGCTCTAACCCTTACCACTAGCTCCCGAACACTAAAGGGCTTAGTCAAATAATCATCCGCCCCTATGGATATACCTTCAATCCTTTCCTCCTCTTCTGCCTTAGCAGTAAGCATAATTACCGGCACAAAAGATTTAGCTCTAATTCTTCTGCATACCTCCTCACCGGTGATTTTAGGAAGCATTAAATCCAGCACTATAAGATGAACTTCTTCCTTGTTAAATATATTAAGGGCTTCTTCCCCATCCATAGCCGTTACTACTTCAAAACCCTCTTTTTCTAAGTAAGCCTTAACCACATCCAATATTTTTTCTTCATCATCAACAACCAATATCTTAAAATTATTATTCATACATAACTCCTCTAAATATTTAATTGTTATTAATCTCAGTGTAAACCTAGAAAGACTAGGGAGCAAGCTCTCTAGTCCTTCTTTGATAGTATATTTTTTCTTTTTAAATATTCTTCCTCACTGATTTCTCCGCTGGCAAACTTTTCGTTTATTATCTTCATGCCATCCATAGATTTATAAGAATAATTTTTAAAGAGCTTAATAGCCAGTAGAATTAATCCGATAAATATTGCTACTCTAGCACCTATTGCTAAAAACATCCAGCCGCTTCCCATAAAACCTGGGTCATTAAAGCCATAGCCTCCAAATCCACCACCACAAAACATAAAGAAATTCCTCCTTATTAATACATCATATCTAATACCTTCTATGCATTAATATTATAAATAAACTATGGAGGAAATATGAAGAATAATAACTTATCTAAGCTTTATTTTTCCTAAGGAATTCAGAACCTCTTCACCTTCAGCAATCATAGAGGTTATTGCTTCCTCAACAGAAGTGATTTTATTAATCATTCCTGAAATCTGACCGGTCATAACAGAGCCATTTTCTATATCTCCATCTATTACAGCCTTCCTAAGAGCACCATTGCCTAATTCCTCAAACTCATCTCTAGAAGCCCCTCGCTTCTCCAGCTCTAAAAACTTTATTGTCATGGGATTTTTTATTCCTCTTACAGGGCCTCCCAGGCTTCTTCCAGTAACCACTGTATCAGCATCTCCGCAGCTTAGTACTGCTTTTTTAAAGTTCTCATGAACAGGGCATTCCTCAGTGGCTATGAATCTAGTTCCCATTTGAACTCCTTGAGCTCCTAAGGCAAAAGCTGCGGCCATACCTCTTCCATCTGCTATTCCACCAGCTGCTACTACAGGAAGGGTAACTGCATTAACTATCTGAGGTAAAAGAGCAAGGGTTGTGCTCTCTCCCACATGTCCTCCTGCCTCTGTCCCCTCTACAACTAAGGCATCGGCCCCAATAGCTTCCATCTTTTTTGCAATCTTTACATTAGGTATTACAGGTATAACAATTATTCCTGCTTCCTTCCACATTTTCATATATGGAGCAGGAGAGCCAGCTCCAGTAGTAACCACCTTAACCTTTTCTTCCACTACAATCCTTGCTATCTCCTCTTTATCTGGATGCATAAGCATAACATTAACGCCAAAGGGTTTGTCCGTTAGTTCCCTGCACCTTCTGATTTCTTCTCTTATCCTCTCAGGAGTAAAGCCTCCGCTGGCCAAAATTCCTAAGCCTCCTGCATTGGATACAGCTGAAACAAGCTCTGCAGTAGCAATCTGAGCCATTGCCCCTTGAAATATAGGATATTTAATATTTAGTATATCTGTTATCTTCATTTAATACTTCCTCCTCAATATTACATATAGCCATTCATTTAGAAAATTAACTTACTTAGTAAAGTGCTAAATCATTAGAGTTATATAATAATATTTTTTATTTAATAATCTTTAAATTCAAAATAATTATATCATAGTACATGACGAATAAATTTTAACGAAAAGATAACATATTAATAATAAACATAGTAAGAGATTTATGAAAACAGCCTGATTCAGGTTTAATATCCAAATCAGGCTGATAATTGTATATCCATTAAAGCTAAAGGTATTTTTTAAACAGCTCTCTTGCAGTATCTTTCAATTTATCTCCAGTAAGGCCATAAGCATTTTGAAGATATTCAACAGTTCCTACTTGACCAAAGGTATCCATAACCCCTATTCTTCGTAGCGGTATAGCTGCTCCCATCTCTGCCATTACTTCTGCTATAGCACTTCCTAAACCATTTATGACATTATGGTTTTCAAAGGTGATAACACCTATTTTCCCATGAAGCTCTCTTTCTACAAGATTAATATCTAAGGGTTTAAGGGTGAACATATCTATAACTTCGAGACTTATTCCTTCTTTTTCTAGTTCTTTAGCTGCTATTAGTGCGTCAAATAACAGCTGTCCTGCGGCAATAACAAGAATATCCTTGCCTTCTTTAATTATATTTCCCTTCCCTATGGAAAAGGATGATTTCTCCTGGTAAATAGTAGGGAGGTTTTTTCTCGTGCTCCGTATATAATGAATTCCTTTTAAAGTTGAAATCTCTTTTATTAACCAGGAAAGCTCTATCCCATCAGCAGGGTCAAAGACCATAGACTCAGGAATGGATCTCATTATAGCAGCATCCTCAAAGGATGTGTGAGTTCCCCCGTTGGTGGCTACACATATCCCTGGATCAGAACCATAAATATTAATGGTGTTTTTTGAATAAGCTCCAGAAATATAAATTTGATCTAAGGCTCTTCTTGTAGCAAAGGGAGCAAAGGTATGAACAAAAGGTATATACCCTCTCATGGATAAGCC
>JAEXZL010000109.1 GCA_023451395.1 Bacillota bacterium
GATTATGGCATCCGCTTTTGGCACCCTGTATTCTCTAACCTCCCCTTCATCAAAATAAGGTATATCATGGTGGTCAGAAATTACAACGGTAAAGCCTAAGCTCTTAGCTAAATCAACCTGTTCAAAGGCGGATATTCCGTTATCACAAGTTAATATAATTTCATAGCCCTCCTCTTTTAGCTTTACTATTCTCTCACTATTCATTCCATAGCCTTCCTCCTCACGATGAGGAATGTAGTAGGAATGATTTGCTCCTAATTTTTTTAAAGCGCTATATAAAATATAAGTGCTTATAACTCCATCACAGTCATAATCTCCATATATCACTATTTTTTTATTGTTAATTATGGCATCTTTAATAATAGTAGCACCCTTTAGGCAGTCCTTCATAAGATAAGCACTATGAAGATTATCTAAAGAAGGATTCAGAAACCCTTGAATTTCATTTTTAGTCTTAAAACCTCTGTTAGCGCAGAGTAAAGCTGAGAGTTCTGATACACCAACCCTTTCAGAAAGAGCCTTGGTGTCTATCCCTGGGTTTCTAATTAGCCATCTTTCCTTCATTGCATCACAACCTAACCTAATAAATTAACTGAACTCCCTTATTTAAAAGGACCTTCTTTAAAGCCTTATTTAAAAGCTCTAAAGTTACATTATAGTCTCCTTCAACTTCTTTAATAAGTCTTTCACCCTCACTATACATTACCTCATAGGTACAAAGCCTATGGGCTAGCACTATACTTCTTTCAGTATCCAGGGCCTTTTTCATAGAAAGTCTTTTTTGAATTCTTTTTATATCAAATTCTACTCCCTTATTATAATGATTTTCTAGTAGATTATCTATAGTCTCTCGAACTTTCATAACATTTTCCTTAGATGTACTTAGAGATATTTCTAATATTCCTATACCTTTTTCTCCTTTAAAGGTACTGGAGATATCATATACTAAACCCCTTTTAGTTCTAATTTCATCATATAAGGAGCTGCTGACGCCACCAGATAGGTATTCATTGTATAGCATAATTGCATATGCCTCTTCCTTATTAAGCCTGCCTATATCAAAAATATAATTAAGCCTTGCCCCGTAATAGCCTTCTAATTTTTCTTCATAATATCCCTGTTTAAGAACTTCTATTTCCTCTTCACAAAAATCTATTTCATCTTTTGGAAGCTCCCAGAAATCAAAGTATTCTTTGATCTTAGCCAAAGACTCATCATAATCTAAAGATGTAACAATAGCTATTACACAGTTATCTGGTCTATAGTAGTTCTTATAAAAAGCTCTTATCTCTTCAATACAAAGGTTATTTAAATCCTTCTCACTTCCAATTATGAGATCCCTAAGCCTTCGCTTTTTGAAGCTGTTATGGAGGACTCTATCTTCACAATACTGAGGTATATCTTCAGACCATTCTCTAAGCTCCTGAAGTATCACTCTTCTTTCCTCTTCCCAGTCTGCCTCAAGAAGAGCTGGTCTTAATAAAATATCACTTAAAATTTCTAAAGCACTGGAGAAATCACCATTTCTCGTTGTTCCATAATAAATTGCATAGGGATAATTAGTCATGGCATTGTTTAAAGCAAAAACTTCATCTAAGGTACTATTTATTTCTTCCTCGCTTCTTCCTTCTGTTCTTTTATACAGAAGGTGTTCAAGAGCATGGGCAGTACCTTTATTATATCTTTTTTCACAGTTTGCTCCTGCTGTAAAGCCTATAGCAATGGAAGTAAGACTTCCGCTAATCTTTTTATATATAACTCTAATATTATTTTCCAGTATTGTTTTAATCAAAATTGCTCCTCCTATTTATGAATATTAAAAAACTCTCAGCATAGTTTTAGTATTTAAAATCATGCTGAGAGTAATATTTATCCTTCTATCAAAGAAAAGAGCATTGCTTCTCTTAATTTCTTTTCCTCTTCCTCAAGTCCTAGCTTTCTTAATATGCTATAGGCAAAGGGCAGTGCTGTGGCTGGTCCTCTGCTGGTTAGGATATTCTCATCTAAAACCACAATATCCTCTTGATATATGCAGTTTCCAAGTCTTTCCTTAAAGCCCGGAAAAGATGTAACACTCCTTCCCTTCAAAAGGCCCGCTTCAGCTAAAACTATAGGTGCTGCACATATAGCAGCTACAAGCTTACCGCTTCTGTAATACTCTCTAAGAAGATCCAGAGTATGGGCGCTATTTCTAAGATTCTCTGCTCCAGGCATGCCTCCAGGAAGAACAATAGCATCATAATTCAAGGTATCTTCAGAAGTTATTTCTAAATCTACTATTACCTTTATACCATGAGCCCCTTCCACAGTCTCTCCTGCTAAGGAGCACATATCACACTTAACACCTGCCCTTCTTAAAACATCCACTACAGTAAGAGCCTCAATTTCTTCGAAGCCATCAGCAAGCATTACTAACACACTTTTCATTGTTAACCTCCTTTAGGGCTTGCATTTTTATTTTATTTTAACACTTTTTATGTAATCATTCATTACTATAAGAAAAATATTAACTCCTCTGGAAGCTCTATTTTGAGTTTTTATATCTTTGAGCTTTAAGATTTTGCTTTCTTTTCCTGCACTTTTTAAAACTAAAGTTGCCTCCTGAGCACTGGTTATTGAATTATCTGAGTAATCCTTAAGATTTCTCATCTCCTTATGGAAGACTCCTCCAAAGATAACATTGTCCTCCTCCTTAAGGCTTATACCAATAACTCCCGAAGCTATTCTTCCCATGGTGCTTACATTAGCAGCTTCAAATTTAACCGCCATACCCTTTTCAGTCACCAATACAATGAAAGCATCCTGAGAATATGCAAATTCAACTGCTACAAGCTTATCCTCTTCATTTTTAAATTTATAGCTCTGAAGTTCTAAATAATCACCGGTAAACTCTCTTAAAGAAGTTCTTTTTATAAGTCCTAGCTTAGTAAAAAAGTAAACAACAGCGGTATCATCAATGTTCTTTGTAGATATTGCATTTAATACCGCTTCCTGGTCAAGGTTAAATCCATCTAGTATAGAATCAAGCTCTATATCCTTGCCCTTGCTGTTCTGGAAAATCACAGCTGGAAGCTTATAACAGGAGCCCTTATCAGTAAAAATAAGTATCTCTTCACTGCTGCTAACCTTGAGCTTTATAAAATCATCCTTTTTATAACCGTCATATACTCTTATAAGGCCCTTTTTATTTATTCCTAGAGTAAAGCTTGCAAACTCATATTCATCCTTCAGATTAGCAGTGGTAACTGTAATTTTATTAGGAAGCTGCACCAAGGAAGCTGGCATTATATTTCTATCGCTACTCTCTATAATTGGTTCCTCCAAAGTAAAGGTAAGCCCCTGCTCTGTTTCTATCTCTATGAATTTTCTATCCCTTTCTCTAGGAAGGAGCTCTGCCTTAACCAGTTTTTCCCCCTGCTTAAGCTTAAGAGCCTGTAGCTTTGAATAGTTACTTTCAAACTTGTCTAAAGAAGTTTTTTTCACATTACCCTTTGAAGTAATAAATAGATAATCCATTGGTTCATTAATATTTCCTATATTATAGGCAGAAATAATACTTTCCTGATCTAAGTCTAAGCCCTTAATGAGGGTATCTATTCTTTCTCCCTTATCTCTCCATTTTCCTTCAGGAAGAAGGTTTCCTCTAATCTGATACATATTTCCCTTATCTGTAAAAAGCATTATGTTATTTCTAGTGTTTGATTGAAATACAAAGCGAGCATAATCTCCTTCTCGGTATTCAATGATTTCCACCTCTCCACTGGTTCTGTTATAATTTTTTAGTGGAACCCTTTTTACAAAACCATCCTTAGACAGAGTAACCATAATATCCTCAACAACCAATAGCTCCTCTAAATCTATCTTAGCTTCCTGCTCATCAGCCACTATTTCCGTTCTTCTATTATCTTTATACCTTTCAGTAATTTCTAGAAGCTCCTCTTTAACTACCTTAATTAGCTCCTTTTCATCCTTAAGGATTCTTTGAAGCTTATTAATAAGCTTTTGAAGCTCCTTATATTCCTTTTCAAAAACCTTAATTTCAAGGCCAGTAAGCCTGTATAGCATAAGCTCTAATATTGCATTAGCTTGAGCCTCTGTAAAAGAATATTTATTTTGAAGATTGTCTCCAGCCTCTTTCTTAGACTTAGACTCTCTTATAGTCTTAATTATTTCATCTAATATATCTATGGCTTTAATAAATCCCTCAACTATATGAAATCTCTTTTCTGCTTCAGATAACTCTCTTATAGTTCTTCTTCTGACAATATCCTTTTGATGATTTACATAATGCACAAGAATTTCCTTGAGACCTAAGGTTTGAGGCTTTCCATCTGCTAAGGCAACCATATTAAAGCTTAAATTGCACTGAAGATCAGTTCTCTTATAAAGATATTTTAATACCTTTTCCGCAGTATCCATTTCTGTGGATTTTTTAAATTCTATTACAGATCTTATTCCTGTTCTATCTGATTCATCTCTAATATCTACTATAGATTCCAATGCTTTAGCATGTCTCTTATCTCCAGTCATATCGGAAATGCTCTGAAGAAGCCTAGCTTTATTTTTTCTAAAAGGGAATTCAGTAATCACTATTCCCAATCTTCCATTTTCAAGCTTTTCAATGTTAGCCCTTGCCCTTAAGGTTACCTTACCTTCACCAGTTTCATAAGCTGAAAGTATTGCATCCTTTCCTATTAGCAACCCTCCAGTAGGTAGGTCAGGTCCCTTTATATACTCCATAAGCTCTCTGGTTGTAATATCCTTATTGTCTAAATAAGCAACAATACCATCAACCACTTCCTTGAGGTTATGGGGAGGTATGTTTGTAGCCAAACCTACAGCAATACCAAAAGCACCGTTAACTAAGAGATTTGGGTATCTAGAAGGAAGTACCTTTGGTTCAAGCTCGCTATCAGAATAGTTGGGAACCATATCTACCGTTCCCTTATCAATATCTCTAATCATTTCCATGGCTATAGGTGCAAGCCTTGCTTCAGTGTAACGCATAGCTGCTGCACCATCGCCATCAATGGAACCCCAGTTACCATGTCCATCAATTAGAGGATATCTTGTGGTAAAGTTTTGTGCCAATATAACCATGGAGTCATATACAGAAGTGTCTCCATGGGGATGGAATTTACCTAAAATATCTCCAACAATTCTTGCGGATTTATAATATGGTTTGTCTGGAAATGCTCTTAATAGATAGGAACCATAAAGTATTCTTCTATGTACAGGCTTCATTCCATCTCTTACATCAGGAAGTGCCCTATCCTTAGCTACCTCTACAGCGTAAGGAAGATAGTTGTCAGGCATTGCCTCCTCAATAGGGATGGGTATTATATTGTTATCCTTTGGTATATTTATCTTCTTAGCCATATAGCTTCCCCCTAAAATTCAGCATACTTATACATATATTTTTTTCTAGGCTCTACTATATCACCCATTAAAAGAGACACCATCTTTTCCGCCTTAGAAGCATCTTCAATGGTTACTTGATACAAAGTCCTCTTTTCTGGATTCAAGGTAGTATCCCAAAGCTGCTCGGGATTCATTTCCCCAAGCCCCTTATATCTTTGTATAAGAGCACCCTTTCCTATCTCCTTCTTAGCCTTCTCTAGCTCCTGATCACTATAAGCATATTTAAAGCTCTCGCCTTTTTTTGTATGCTTATACACCTTATATAAAGGTGGTTGGGCTAAATATAAATGGCCATTAGCTATTAAAGGTCTCATATATCTATAAATATAGGTCATCCATAGAGTCCTAATGTGGTAGCCATCCACATCTGCATCGCTCATTATAATAATTTTATGATATCTTAAATCTTCTTCTTTATAATTATCTAAGGTTCCTGTCCCTAAAGCAGTATTAAAAATCTTTAGCTCCTCACTAGCAAGAACATTTTCCAGCTTTTGCTTTTCTGTATTCATAATTTTTCCCTTAGAAGGCATTATAGTTTGGAAACGCCTGTCTCTAGCCTGTTTTGCGCTTCCTCCTGCAGAGTCACCCTCCACCACTATAAATTCGTTATGCTCTGCTTCCTTTAAGGTACATACAGCTATCTTACCTGCTAAAGGAGCTGCACCTTTTCCAATTTTTTTCTTCTCAGCTTCATTTATCTTTTTTATCTTTTCTCTTCTTGCCGCAGCATCTAAAGCATTATTTATAATAGAAGTTGCTATATCCTTGTTATCCTCTATCCATTCACTAAGCTTTACGTAAGTTAGCTCATTCATCATGGTATAAGCTTCGTTATTCCCAAGCTTTGTCTTAGTCTGTCCTTCAAAAATAGGATTTGAAACCTTAACTCTGATGATTGCAGTCATACCTTCTCGCAAATCATCACCTTCAAATTCCTTATCCTTATCTTTTATTAAATTAAGCTTTTTAGCCCATTCTTTAAAAGCTCTAGTCATTCCTGTTTTAAAGCCTGTTTCGTGGGTTCCAGATTCTGTTGTAGGAATATTATTTACAAAGCTTGCAATGTAGTCTGTAGAAGAATCTGTAAATTGAATGCACACCTCACCATATAGGTCCACTCCTCCTATGTTTTTCTCCCCCTCAAAGAGAATAGGCTGAGGATGAAGGGTGGTTTTTGATTCATTTAAATAATTTATAAAATCTAATAGTCCATTTTCTGAGTAATATTCCTTTGTTACACTTTCATCCTTGCGGTTATCTATAAATTCTAAGGTTATCCCCTTATTTTGAAAGGCAAGGACCATTAAACGTTCATCTATAGCCTCAAATTTAAAATCAATGGAGGAAAAAACCTCCTTATCAGGCATAAAGGTTACCTTAGTTCCTGTAATGTCCGTCTTTCCCACAACCTTTAAAGGAGTAACAGGAGTTCCTGGCATTATCCTTTTTAATGATTTATCAAAGGCATTTTCAAAGCGCTGCTTATATATTTTTCCATCCTGATAAACCTCTACCTCCAGCCAAGAGGATAGAGCATTAACCACCGCAGCTCCAACACCATGAAGGCCGCCTGAGGTTTTGTAGTTTTTATTATTAAATTTACCCCCGGTATGAAGCTCTGTATATACCATTTCAACACCGGAAATTTTCTTTATTGGATGTATTCCTGTAGGTATACCTCTTCCGTCATCAATTATGGTAACACTTTTATCCTTATTTAAAATTACCACAGCCTTATTTCCATAGCCATTAGTGATTTCATCTATGGCATTGTCTAATATTTCCCATATACAGTGGTGGAGCCCCTTACTTCCAGTGGATCCTATGTACATACCCGGTCTAATTCTAACGGGCTCCAGCTTTTCCAGAGAGGTTAAGCTGTTAACATCATATTTACCTATCATCTCTTTATTTTCCATTGTTACCTCCAAATATGGTGTAATATATTCCCAATTCTCTTTTATCCTTAGAAAACTCAAAAAATCCGCTAGAAGGATCTTTCCTATTCTAACGGCAGCCAAACAATATTAAGTATAATAGCTGTGGCCTTTATTGTCAAACATGTGTTCTCATTCCTTTATAATTTAAAATTATACCATAAATTTTGCTAAAAATAAATAAGCTCTTGAAATGGGTATATAAGAAAAAAGCTATCTTATAGCATATTTATTATAAGATAGCCTTAAATTATATTATGGTTTTTTTACCTTAGTGGGTTTAGCAACTACCCCAATGATACTAGCTGATATGGCTAAAGCGATTATATACCACCAATGATTACTATTATCTCCAGTTTTAGGATTAGTACCAGGTTTGATTTCAGTTTCTTTATTTTCTGTTCCATTATTATCAGTGTCTTCAGATTCTACTTTGTCCTCATAGGCTACTGCGATTAACTTCCAATCTGTAGTAGCTGTTATGTTTAGTGAATCATTATCCATCTCTCCAGAAACTGTAAGCTTTACTTCAACATTACATTCTGTATTAGGATCAAAAATTCCAAGTAGATATCTTTCTTTAAGACTCTTATCATTAAATAATTCTTCCCCTGTTACTGTTCCACTGTAGATTATACCTCCGTCCTGTTTTATATCCATTTTTATCATATCAAGAAGTTTTAAAGCCTCTTCAGTCTGTTCAGGAACGGATAGTTGAAGATATAAATCATATTTCTGTGTGGAATTATTCGTAACCTTTAAAGCATCATTATAAACATCACCTGGGGTAATATTATTATGTACCATAAAGCTTTGGTCACCAGGATTATATTCAATTTCATTATCTTTAAATATAATCTCTGAGGTACAATCCTCGGCTAATGCACTATGAGGTATAAGCGATACTATCATAAAAGCTGATAACATCACCATAATAAACCTTAGCTTGTTTTTCATACATTCACCTCCCTGAACTAAAGCATATAATAGTATTAATTCCAGTTAACTGTACCGTTACTATTAATTGTACAAGTCTTTCCAAAAACTTCCGCTACTGCAGCTTCAGTTGCCTGTACATGCTCTAGCTCGAATGATAGTTTATAATCGGCACTTAAATATAGTGCTTTATGCTCTGAATCTAAAGCAGAGTCAAGCTGAATTTTAGTAAGAATTGGAGCAGTGGTATTATTTGTTTTTGCTGGTAAGATTCTCTTATAGTAGTACCAACCATCTCCTCCATCTATCCAAAGATCATCAGAGTGATCGCCTTCTGCTTCTGGCCAAATAGTTTCCCAAGCCTTTTCAACCACATTAACACCGTTATAGGTATTTGAAAGAACTTCCCCATCTTTTACCCAGAGCTCTGAGTATTTTACTCTTAATATTTGATCATAGTCACCAGTGTTTTCAAAGGCAACTTCCTTGATAACTGGATCTTTTAAATCCTGATCTTCTGGGAAGTTTTCATCTATCTTACCGCTATAAGTTCCTGCTACAAATCTATTAGTAACATCGGAACTCTTTTGCATATAAGCATAAGCTCCCATTAATGTTGTGGCTATCAATATCATTAAGATAGATGCCAGAGAAATGTATTTTGTTTTCTTTTTAAATTTCATACAAACTATCCTCCTCTCAGCTCTCTATCATATATATATATCCCCTTCTGCTAACTTGCTACTGCTTAAAGTACCACTCAACGTCATTTTCTGTAACTGTAATTTTTTCAACTTCACTAAAGACAGATATCGACTCATTGTTCTGGCTAGTTTGTACCGTTTCTAATTCAATCTTCAAATCGTATTGAAGATTTTGATGTTCTATACCAGCCTTTGAATTGAAGGTTACAGAATTTAATATTAAGGGTGTCTCATCATCGGTATTGGCATCATTTCTTGCCCTTAATATATGCCGATAATAATAGTAACCATCCTGTGAATTATACTGCCAGTCCACTCCATCTTCTTCAAATTTAAAGGATGCGATGTTCCAATTAGGTATTATAATGGGATTTTCATCTCCACCTTCCACCTTATCTAAAGAATTGTGAATATCCGAACCATTTTGCTTTAATATTGGGGTTACCTTTATTCTAATAAAGGTATCAAAATCACCCTCATTAGAAAATTTTACTTCTTTTATATTGGTATCACCTGGCTTAAAGTTCTCATTAACAGGTACTATATTAGGTTCTGAAACTGAGCTTTCATAGTATTTCTTGAATTCAGTATCGTCATTTACCTTTTCTAAAATTACAGTATCATAGGTTTTATTTCCAGTAGCAAAAATATTTGTGACATCAGCATTTTTAGTGAGCCAAGCAAAGGAGCCTGACAGGAGGGCTACTGAAGCTACCATGAATATTGCAGCTGCAGCTTTTTTATTCCTTTTTAACAATTGAATCAGCTCCTTTATTAACTATAATAATCTTAGTTCCAAGTTACACTTCCATCTTCAGCAATTGTTGGTTCAGCACTTAGACCAAATTCAGCTTTAGCAGCTACAGAATTTGCTTGCACTGTTTCTAATTCTACTTTTAAGCTAAAATCTAAGTTAAATGTAGTTTCTGAATAACTAGAGTCAAATTTAACTTCCTCTAATATCTTATGAGTAGTTTCTTCTGGTGCTAATACATAATTGTAATAGTAGTAGCCATCAGCTTTTTTTGTCCATTCAGAACCTAAAAAATCTGTATAACCACATACAAAGGCATCGGAACCTGACTTAGTAAGTTTTATTCTAATAAGTTCATCAAAGTTACCTGTGTTCCTAAAAGCAACCTCTTTCATTACAGCATCACCTGGTTGGAACTGTTTTGGTAAAGTTATATTTACACTTTCCGTATTAGTGGTCTTAATAACACTTTCTGTATCTGCACCTTCAACTTTTTCAACTATTGCAGCTTCATACTTTTTTTCACTTGTTGAAAATAAATTTGTAACATCAGCATCATGAGTCAACCATGCAAAAGACCCTGCAAGCATTGCAACAGCACCAATCATTGCTAAAGTAGCTATGGACTTTCTATTTTTTTTCATAATTCATTCCTCCTAAGCTTCCATTTTTTCTTCCTCATCATCCTCTTCATAGAGTTTGCTGAGAATTATCTTTAAAAGCAATACCGTTATGAGTATTACAAAGATAGCTTTATTTTGAATAATAAGGGCAGCGTATCCAACATATGGAATACTAAAATGCACTACCCCTTTTACACTAGAACTAAACACCTCATAGGAATCCACTGCATTATTTGCATCTCCCTTGGTTTTAACGTACTGCTCTTCATCGTTTTTTTCTACCACCCTATGGGTTACAAGCACATCATTACTTTGATAAATGATAGGATCTCCCACCTGAATCTCCTGAAACTCTGTGCTTTTATAATAAACAACGCTCTTTTCCGGAAAGGTTGGCTCCATACTTCCAGTCAGAATAACAGCAGGCTTATAACCAAGGAGCATTGGAGCAAATATAAGCATCAATGCAGCCATTACGATAAAAATTAAAGTAGATATTAAGTTTAATATTTTTATTAAGATTCTCATTTAATTACCCTTCCTGTCTTACTTATATAAATGTCTAGTATTGAGAAACACATTATTTAGATATACCTTGCTCAAAAGCATTTTCTACTCTATCATCACTATGATAATATCCCTTAGGTGTATATTTGTTAGTGTATATTACTACTACTTCAGGATTATCTTTATTTATATCAATTTTCTTTGCTTCATTATCAGTGTATTCCACACCATCTATTGAAACCTTTAATAACTCATATTCCTTCGGCAATATTTCTTGAACTGTATAGGTACCCTTAGAGAGCTTTGTAATTGCTAGCTTGCCATCCTTAACTAAATCAGCATCCACCTCTTTATTGCCACCATCAGTAGCCCTTAGCTTAATAGTAAAGTAATCATCTGTAGGTAATGCATCTCCTGATTCTCCTGTTACAAGCTTCCTTATTACTATGGTGCCTGATTTTACAATCACTTTGTAATTTCCAAACAAAGTGGTTGTTTCCGCCACTCTTCCACCAGAATTTGCTGTAGCGTTAGCATCAACTGAATTATTAGGTGTAAAGGTTACTTCTAAAGTATAATCCGTATCCACCTCTGGCTTTTCTGAACCTAAATTTGAAATTACTTCTGTCCCCTTCTTCCACTGAGTACTAAAGCTTCCTGTCAGATTACCATCATCAGTATAATTGTATTTTTCTACATTAAACATTGAATCATTTAATCCGGCAGTAGGAACAGTTTCTCCTAAAAAAATAGTTTCTGTTTTAGGTAATACATTGAATTTTACTTTTACATTTACCTTAGGCTGAGCAAAGGATAGATAACTAGAATCACCATAGTATATTCCAGAGCCCGTTTCGTTTGTAGTAATATCGTTCCCACCTACGAAGCTGTCCTTTGCTTTAACCTTAATAGTCTGATTCCATGTTGTTGATGTAAGCTCATCAAGAGTCCATTCTACATAGTAAGAATTTTTTGACGAATCAAAATATACTTTTCCCTCACTTGCTAATTCTACTGGACAATCATCTTGTGAAATAACTATACCATTATCATCAAGAACTTGAAAATTCGGGTCAATATAGTCCTTAATGCTTAGAGTCTTGATGTTTCCTTCCACCTCTTCAGTTATAGACTGGAATATGTCATCAAGCTCACTAGAATTATTTACTTTTGTATAAAGCTTTTCACCTGTAGTTGAACCAAGTTTATTTGAAGCAACAGCTTTCATATAATCCTCAACTCGTGTTAAGTTATCTCCAGTTAAACCGCTAAAGACACCGATAGAATATACTGTAGCATTATATGGGTCACCTTTTAAAGTATTAGCAATGCTAATTGTATCCTTTGCTACATCTGGATCCCATCCACTATAGTGATTTGGTTCTCCATCAGTAAAGAAAATAACAATTTTTCTTCTATTCTCTTTTTGATCAACTTCTTCAAATTTATTACCATCAAATATTTCCTTAGCCTTTGATAATCCATTATCTGCTGCTGTTGAGCCCTCAGCTGGCAAGTTAGATATTGCATCAGTGATAGTTGTATAGGATTCTTCATTTCCAACTCTCAATAAGTTATTATCGTTTCTAGTAGCTATAATATTTGCATTATTATAATTATCTGAAAATTCTACCACGCCAATTCTGCTATCAGGAGATTTTTCTTTAACAGTATCAACAAAATTATTGGCTGATGATATAAGAGCCTGTTGCTTACTTGCTTTTACATAGAACTGATATTTATTATCAGCTCCAGTACCTCCTTGTTCATAGGTAACAGGTATTACTATTTCACCGATCTTATAACACCAGTATTTATTACCTTTTGGCCCTTCTCTATATAATTGATGTACATTACCCTCTGCATCAAATATATAATAAGTATTTCTACGACTTGGTTCTCTATTAATAGGCATATAGGCATCATCTAATTCATCCTTCATACTACCTGATCTATCTAAAACTAGTATGATGTCTGCAGGACCTGAAGTAGTAGTTATTGTCTGATTCTTTGCTACTGCTGTAAGATTAATGTCATAAATCCTATTATCCCAATCGCCATCAGTGTTACCACTGAGAGTAACATTTTTTGAAAGTCTAACATCATTATTTTCAGTAATATTTGCTGCAGAGTCAGCCTGTACTTTAAAGGAATTAATTCCAAAGGATGTTAAGGCAACAGTGCATGCTAATATAAATATCCCGACTTTTTTAAATCTTTTCATTTTCTCACCTCCTTATGTAAAATTACTATTCTATTATTAGAAGAGAAACAGCCTAAAGATAATAAAATATTTATCCTTGTATCCATTTAATCCCCCCTTAAAGTAAGAATTTGAAGCTTATTAATAAATATAAAAAGCTCTTTAGAAATCTCTAAAGAGCTTTTTTGACAATATTAATATTCCTTTCAGCAACTGGCTGCCTTACTATGTAAGGCCCTATAGCTTTGCGTCGCCACCTCACGATGGTTTTGCCTTTTTTGAGTGAATCAATGCTTATCTTAATAAAAGCACTTTATGATTCTCCTACAACACTTATCAAATTCATTTTTTTATGGATATCCTTCAGCTAGTAAAAGACTCCGTAATACTATTACCCATAGGTTAATATTCTTCATTAAACTACTTCTTGATGTTGTTATCATTATACAGTATATTTCGACTATTTTCAACATTTTGCTATTAATTTTATGTATATAATACAATATTAACATTAATTATGTGTTTATATATTGGTTTTACACTATATTTTTAATAATTTAAAATTATATTTGAATTTATTTTAATATTGTTATATTTTTTGTATTTTATATTCATATTACGACAAATGTATAATCCATTTAAGTAAAGTCATTAATTAAAGTTAATAACTTATCTACACTCCATTAATGTAAAAATTAAAAAGATAGGCCTCCCATTTCATAGAAGCCTATCTCTTAAATATTATTCTTATATTTTTTATTATCTTTATTATATTACTTTTTCCTTATCGCTACTGTAATTGATGCTAAAAGAACTAAGCCTAATGTTACAAAAATATAGCTATGTTTTTTTTCCTCAGGTACTATCTTTTCTGCCCTTATCACAGTAGCTTCAGCCTCCTCTGATGCTATGGTACTCACATCAAAATACCAATTTGTCCCTGTAAGGGTTTTACCATCCTCTATTGAAATATCTTCAATAGATATTTTAAAAAGCTTTTCTTCTGAAACCTCAAAGCTTCCCAAAAAAATTCTATCTGGTAAGAACTCACCTAAGGTACTACTAGCAATTTCATTATCCTCTAAGGCTATAGTTATTACTTTATCCTTTAAATCCTTTTTGGAGCTTATCACTTCATCAAGAGTTAAATATAACTCCAAAGGACTGGAGGTGATATTTTGAATTTTTATCTCAGCTTTAAAATTATTATTAATGTAAGCTTCTTTATCGCCAAAGAAATCTTCGCCCTTTATGCTTAGATTATTAAAACTCTCATTTATTATAAGCTCAGAAGCTTCAGCGGAAATATAACTACTCATAGCTAATAGTGCCATCATTACAAATATTATTTTTAAAATCCTAGAAAAATCATCCTTCATTATATATTCCCCCAATCAGCTATGGGTATACTTCAAGACTTATAACAATTGTAACCTACCAACAGCTTATTAATAATTATATCTATAATTATATAATATATTTTGTCGTTTTATAACTTTTTTATCAAAATAACCTACTAAAATTATTATATAATTAAAAACAGATATAAGTATTATACCTTAATTTTCTTTTTTTCTGATATTACCACCCAAAGTAATCCTCCTAGGGAGAAAATGATGGCAAGGATAAAGAGTGATTTATTAGACTCATCTCCAGTTGTAGGATTAATACCAGGCTTAATCTCTGTTTCTTCATTACCTACCTCTCCATCAATATCATCATCATCTTCTTCATGCCCCACATCATTTTCATAACCTGAGGCCAAAAGCTTCCATTCTGTCATTGCAGAGCTATTTAAATTCTCCTTAGAGAGCTCATCAGAGACTTTTACTGAAACTGTAATCTCACTATTTGTATCAGGATCAAAGGTTCCCAAGAGATATCTAACCTTAAAGCTATTTCCATTATATATTTCATCGCCTCTAACTCCACCACTATAAATAAGCACTCCATCACTAAGAATATTCATCTCTAGCAAATCCAAAAGTTTTTCCCCATCCTCTGTGTTTTTGGGAAGAGTCATCTGAAGATATAAATCATAAACTTGAGTAGACTCATTACTAATAATAAGATTATTATTATAAACATCTCCAGGGAGCATATCCTTATGATCCATAAATATTTGTGTTGCTGGTGTATACATTACTTCATTATCCTTAAAAACTATTCCTGCCTCAAAATCATATCCCTTAGCCGTAACCCCTGCCATTGCAAAAGCTACTAAAAAAGCACAAACTGTGCATATATATTTAAAACCTTTAATCAAACCATCACCTCCCACGAATCCAAGGTCTCATGTGCATTATTCTATATCCCATTGAACATTACTCCCCTCAATACTGCAGCTCTTACCAAAGAGAGCATTTACTGCTGCTTCTGATGCCTGAACGTATTCTAACTGGAAAGATAGTTTATAATTTGCCTCTAAATATATTTCTAGAATTTCACTATTCAAGCTCTCATTTAGCTTTATACTGTTTAAAATCGGTGCTGTTATACTTTCCTCTCCCTTTTTAGCTGGAAGAATCTTTTTGTAGTAAAACCAGCCATCGCCACCATATATCCATAAATCATCAGAACTTCCTCCAGGAGCCTCAGGCCAATGGTTTGTCCAATTTTTATTTATTAAATTGGAGCTCTGGTAGCTATTGGAGATCACTCTACCATCTTTGTCTTTCCAAATTTCAGTATACTTAGCCCTTATCACTTGATCATAATCTCCAGTGTTTTTAAAGCTAACCTCTTTGACCACTGGGTTCCTTAAATCCTGACCTTTAGGAAAATCCTCAGTAATTTTTCCTTTATTCTCGCCAGCTATAAACCTATTCTCTATATCTGCATCCTTCTGATAAAAAGCATAGACACCAATTATTGTTGTGGCTAGCAATATCATTAAAATAGATGCTAAAGAAACAAGCTTTTTCTTATTTATTTCAATCATTTAAAACACCTCCTCACAGCTTCCTATTCATATATAAGAACATAACTTATATATTTATTATTTAAAGGTCCAGCTTAAGGAATTTCCTGATCCTAAGATTACAGAATCTACACCAGGGAACTCTGCTAAGGAAGCATTTCCTTCACTGGTTTGTACTGTCTCTAGCTCTATACTAAGATCATATATTAGCTTCTGATGATCATTCCCTGCTTGAGGATTAAAGGTTACTGAATTAAGAATTAACGGTGTCTCAGCTCCAGGAGAAAAAACATACTTGTAGTAATAATAGCCATCTTTAGAATTATACTGCCAGTCATTACTATCATTCATAAAATTGAAGGAGCTTGTATTCCAGTTGTTTATCATTATAGGAGCATCCTCTCCTCCTAAAGTCTTATCAAGAGAATTGTCTATTGGTATATAGTCATTTCCCTGTTTTTGCATAAGCTTTGGTGTAACCTTAATTCTTATATATTCTTCATAATCTCCAGTATTTTTGAACTTTACTTCCTTCTTATTAGTATCACCTGGCTTGTAAGCTTCATCAACTACTACTTGATTTTTATTTCCTACAGTGCTCGCACCGTATTCCCTAAATTCCTCCCAGTCATTAAACTTTTCCATAAGAACTGCATCATAGGTCTTATCTCCAGTTAAGAATTTGTTTGTTACATCAGCATCCTTAGTGAGCCAAGCAAAGGAACCTGCCATTAAAGATACACTACCGGCCATTATTATAGCTGCTAAAGCTTTTTTATCCTTTTTTATCATAAATTTCACCTACCCTTACCCTTTATATTAATTAAAAGACCAAGTAACAGCATCGCCGCTTATTGAAGGCTCTGCTCCAAATTCTGAAACTGCAGCTTCCACAGTTACCTGAACAGTATTAAGTTCTATCTTAAGACTATAATGGGGATTAACTACTCCATTATTATATTCAGTATCAAAAAGTACCTTTTCAAGTATTTTGCTTGTTTCCTCGCCAGCATTTAAGATACTCTTATAATAATAGTAGCCATCAGCTTCATTATATTGCCACTCATTCTCCAAAGCACTTGTCCACATATTTATTATTTCCTCAGAACTCTCGTTGGTTAGCTTAATTCTTATTAGCTGATCAAAATCACCGGTATTTCTAAAAGAAACTTCCTTTTTCACTTCATCTCCTGGCTTGAAATCTTCAGGGACAGTTATTTCTACATGATTATCAGCATTAGTTATAACTCTTTCTTCTTCATCACCCTCTACCGTTTCTACAATGGCAGCTTCATAAGTTTTTCCTTCACCAGTGGAGAAGTGATTAGTAACATCAGCATCTTGAGTTAGCCAAGCAAAGCTACCTGCTAACAATGTAATTGCACCTGTCATCCCTAATGCTATATAAGTTTTTTTATTTTTATTCATTTTTATTCCTCCTATTTTTCGCTTTTTAATAATATTTTTTCTTCCTTTTCATCCTCTTCATAGAGTTTCCCAAGGGCAATATTTAATATTAGAATTGATATGAGTATGATGAATATAGCCTTTTTCTGAATAATTAAAGCAATGTATCCTATAAAAGGCACCATAAAATGCACAACACCTAAGATCTCATCCTTCATTACCTCATAGGAATCCTCTGTATTATTTGCATCGCCCTTAGTTATAACATAGCCACTTTCTTCATTCTTCTCTACAACTCTGTGGGTTATCAGCGCCTTACTCTTTTTATAAATAACTGCATCTCCAAGAGTAATATCTTTAAAATCTATATTTTTATAATAAACTACGCTTTTTACCGGGTAGCTTGGCTCCATACTTCCTGTTAATATAACTGCTGGCTTGTACCCCTTTACCATAGGAGCAAAGATAAGCATCAAAGCCAGCATAATTAAGAAAATCATCATAGACATAATATTTAAAATTTTAAGAAATTTATTCATGTAACTACAGCCTTTCTTTATTTCTTTTATTGGCTAATAGCATTTTTAAAGGTATTTTCCACCCTATCTCTTCCATGGAAATATGGCTTATGAACCTTTCTATTTGTGTAAATAACCATTACCTCTGGAGCATCCATAGATATATTTATTTCTATAGGATCATTGGCTCTATATTCCTCTCCATTTATTACAGCCTTTACAAATTCATATTCTATAGGCATTATTTCCTGAAGAGTGTATTTTCCTTTAGAGAGCTTTGTCAAACTAATCAAGCTGCTTTCCTTTGAGAGCTCAACATCTGACATAATACTTTCTCTAACTTTAATAGTAAAGTAATCTCCTTCGGGTATACTCACTTCATTGCCCTCATCATCTAATACAATCTTCTTTAAGCTTATAGTTCCACTTTTAACTTTAACTAAATATATTCCCTCTGCTGAAGCAGTCTCAACATAATTCCCCTTAGAATTTATAGTTGATTGGGAGTTTTGAACCTCATTAGCTGTAAAGCTTACCTTGAGAATAAAGGTGCTATCTTCTGATGGCTTTATATTACCTAGTGCTATGATATCCTCTCCTAAGCTTTCTATCTCTTTGAACCATTCTAAGGTAAAGTGACCGGTTACCTCCATTCCAAGGAAAGGATTAGTATTTCTAGAGCTATACATATCTTCTAGGATGCCTGAAATCGGAACTGCTTCACCTAGAAATATTGTATTTTCCTTATTAGAGACTTTTATATTCGCCCTAACATTAACCTTTGGTAATACAAATTTAAGTGATTTTTCACCATAGAAAACTCCAGAGTCTTCAGTATTAGTTGCTATGTCATTTCCGCCGATAAATTCTTCCTTAGCCTTTAGATATATACTTTCTGACCATAAATCTGTGGTTAGTTTTTTCTTTTCCCACTGTACATACCAGCTATCCTTTTCACTATCATATTTAACTTTTCCACCATTGCTTAAGGTGTAGGTCTCGCTCTTATCCTGCAAAGGAGTACCATCATCCCCTAGAACCAAAAATCGAGGATCTATATAGTCTCTTATATATACCGAATCAATTTCCCCTCCAATTTCCTCTGTGATGTCCTGAAATATCTCTTCAAGTCCTTCACTATCATCCACTTTGTAATAGAGCTTTTGAGAACTAGAACCAGGCTTTAGAGATGCTACTTCCTTCATATAATTTTCCACTCTATTAAGAGTGCTCTCATTAAAGTTAAGAAATACTCCTATAGAATAAACTATTGCATTATAGCTTCCTCCCTTGAGGGTATTTGATGTGCTTATTGCTGCATTAGCCACGGTATCACTAAAATCACTTTTGGTTGTAGGAACTCCATCTGTGAAAAACACCACAACTTTTTTTCTGTCAGAGGATTGTACTACATTTTCATAATAACTAGGGGTATCGTAGACCTCTTTAGCTTTAGCCATTCCTAAATCTGCTCTTGTAGCTCCACTAGGATTCAAAGAATTTATCTTGCTAATAATATGATTATAAGAGTTAATATTTCCAACTCCTAGCAGCCACTTATTATTATAATTTGTATCAATCCTCGAATCCCCTGCAAAGGACACTATTGCAATACGACTATCTGAATTATCTGCTTTTACGGAATCAACAAAATTTATAGACGCCTCTTTAAGTGCTTGTAATTTACTTTTGGAGCTTCTTGTATAAAACTCGTACCTATCATTAGCTCCTGTTCCTCCACTTTCATAATAAACCTCTTGAGTAAAAATAAAGTCCCAGTAATACCACCTGTTGGTGCTTGAATTGTATTGAACCTGCGTATATTTATTTTTTGATACTTTTATATAGTAATTCTTGGTTATGTCTGGTGTACTGGTTACAGCACTGTAAATTGTCATATCTTCTTCCATACTTCCGGATCTATCCAGAACCATAACCACATCTACTGGTTGCTTTACCTCTATCGTTCTTGAGTTTGCTTTTGCAGTAAGAGATACTTTATAAGTTCTCTCCTCCCAATCTAAAAGTTCAGTTTTTTTACTTACCGTTAAATCCTCATTTGTTTTAATATTTTCACCGTTATCCTCTGTAGCTTGTACATTTTTTATATACAGGCTGCTACTTACTCCTGGTAGTGCCATTAGAAAAGTAAAAACAAAAATCCATAGGCATACTTTTTTAATGATTTGCTTCTTATGCAATATTTCACCTCCCCAATAATTTTAAATATTATTTAATATTTATTATTTTATAATAATTATCCTTCCTTCTGGTTTTAATCTAGTTTTCTGTTGGTTTTATATTGGTTTTATTGGCAAAATTATCTATTTATTTTATATATTCTGTATATAAAATAAAAATAAGCCTTCTGATAATCACAGAAAGCTTATACTTTTATTTAATATTTATTTATAAAGAGCTAATGTCAACTCTTAGGAAATCCTCAAGAGGCATCAGTGTAATATCCCTAAAGTTTTGGTATAGTCTTTCCTTAACAATATTCCACTGCCCTTCCTCTATATCATAGAGTAACACTGAAATTTTTAAGGATAAACTAAAGCTATCTAAATAATATACATCTCCCTTTCTTATACTTTTACTTATTGCATCAATAATCCCTTGAAAAGAGTTATTATTTTTAAATTCTCTTTCATCAATAAATGATATTTTCATAAGTGCACATTGGATTCTATTGCTTTTTCCAAGATTTCTTTCTAATCGTAGTATCCTCTCAAAAACTTCTTTTTCCACAAGCTTCTTTTTAAATATTATACTTAAAGTTTCCTCAAGATCTCTATTAATAGCGGAGTTATCTTCCTCATCATTATATTTGGATCCGTAAATTACCTTCTCTAAATCCTTCATAGCTTCAGAGGGGAGTATATCAAACTGCTTACTAAACTGCTTTCTAATATAATCATAATGTTTTAATGCCTCAAAATATTTACCCTGCCTTATTAAAATGTCAGCAAACTGAATATGAAGCCTCTCATCTAAGTGTTCTATAAGAAAAACCTTTTCCAAAAGATCTAGTGCTTTCTTTTCCTCTTTACCCTCCCTAAGATTTATTACACGATTATATACTAAATCAATAAAAACTCTTTTATAGTAATTCCTTAAAGGAAGAACCCAATGATCATTAGGTGAATTATTCAAGAAATGATTAGTATATAAATTGATTATAAACTCATGTTCTGGAATATCTGCTTCATCTTCACTGCTACGCAGAAAAACCTTACTTGCACCCTTTTTAAATTCCTCAAAGTCTAAAAAATAATTATTCTTTAAGTTTAGATAGTAACAAGAATCTATAAAAACAATCTCAATATAATTCTCTAGCTCTCCATTGCAAATTTCTTTACTAACAGATTTAATAAGCTTTCTCAATCTAAATACTTGTCCTTTAATTGTATTTTTTAAGTCCTCGTATTCATTTTCTTCCCAAAGATTTTCCTCAATAAACTCACTGTTAAGATGCTTTCCTTTGTTAGCTATAAAAAATTTAAATAATGTAAAAATCTTTGGGTATCTTGAGAATATGGAGGTAAGAGATATACCTTTGAAGTTTATATCAAACTTATCAAAGGTATAAATTTTTAAATCAGCATTTGGTTGCATGACATATTTATAATTCATTCGATTTCCCTCCCCCATAACATCAATATCTTCTAATACATTTTTAATACAGCTTAATTAACAAAAATTTTATTATATTTTATCATAATTTTCTAATAATTGTAACAATTAATTAATTTTAATATATTAACAAATTATTACCAATATTAAATAAAGCTGATGATAGCACCTCATCTTTCACTTTAAAAAGTAACGGAGGCACTTTAAAGCACCTCCTTCTCTCTATAACTTTTCTTGATATACTCATTGCAGAATTCACTTAAGAGATATTATCACCTACTCATTTGTAATCAATTTGCCAAGTACTGCTAGTCTTGCATCCTCATATTCATAGGTACAGGTAGATAGGGTTACTATCTTGTCCTTTTCACTAATACCTATATCCTTAGTAAAAAGAGCTCTATCCTTAAGTTCCTTTACAAATTTTAAAAACTCTTCACCAGAATTAAAGGTGGGCTGAATATAATTATAGTCAGCTTTGGTTACAATCACCGCAAATATCTCATATTTTTTTGTTCCAACAGGGGTATCTAAGTAAAAATATCTATTAGCTTCAAAGAAGTCCTCTTTTTTAAAGTTCTTTAAAGAGGTAAACATTGAGCCATTTTTCATATGATGTCCATAAATAATAGTATTGGAATCAAGAGGCTCATAATTCTCTGAAAGAGTATTCCTATAATCCATAAATATTGCACCAGCTCTAGCATACGTTTTTTCTACATTATTAGTTAAATAATAGCTATTATCCCTTCCCTGAACCACAGGATAATCCACTGTTGTGTTAGGAACATATATCCATCCTACTGCATCCTCATTAACTTCCTTCAGAGCTCTAAAGTTATTCTGTCTTATCTCTAAAATATCATCTAAGGTTTCTTCATCCGTATTTCCATCTATTAATTCTAGTATTCTATCAAAATCATATACTTCCTTTATCTCATTATAGCTTTGATTATTTTTGTATCCTTCATAGTAATATTTAATTAGTTCATAGGAAGAGTAAACAAAGACAATTACGCATACCACTAAAAGAACCAATCTTAGCTTTTTCATACTTTCACCTACTTATCATTATTCTGCTTCTTATAGTATAAAATCTATTTATCAATTATTCAAGGAGGCTTATGAATATAGTACTGAGAATTAAAGTTACTTTTATCCTACAGACATTTATAAATTAATATTGTATAATAGGGTTATAAACGTTCTCATAAAGCTTATATATGATCTAGAGAGGTGTGAATAATATGAAGAGATTTTTCTCCTTATTAATTATAACTACTATTCTTTCAATATTTATTACAGGCTGTGTAGCTAATAGTGGAGCGGAGGACAAGAAAATTTCCACCACTGTAAATGAAGATTCCAAAGATTCTCTTCCGAAAGAAGAGACTCCTAAATACACAGTTAATGATTTTCTTCCAAAAAAAGAAGACTTAAAACTAACCTTTGCTGGTGGCTTTGAAAATGCCGGTGAAGAGGTTTATGTAGAATATTTAAAAGATGATAAGGCACAGGTAAAAACAATAAATGCCGGTGCTGTTACTTCTTCAATTTATGAGGTTCAGAAGGATGCCCTTGTTTTAAGTTTTATTTCTGAAGACAATACCATTAAAAAAGAGCTTTTTTCTAAAGTATCCAATTCCAAAGAGGCACTTTTGTGTAATCCCATTAAAGAAGGGAGCACCTGGAAGGATGGAACAAAAACAAGGGTTATTACCGCAGTAGATGTTTCAATAGAAATTCCTGCAGGTTACTTTGCAGCAGTTGAGGTAACCACAAGTACCGATGAGTACACTCAAAAGGATTATTATGTTAAAGATCTAGGAAGAGTAAAGACAATCTTTGAAACCAACGGCTCTACCTTTATAACAGAGCTTAAATCAATAGAGGAAAATACTAAATTAATTGCCAACTATCGATTTTTCTATATGGATATTGTTAATGATAAAAATTATTATATCGAGGAAGCAATTGAAGAGCTTCAAGAAGAGGAGCTTCAGGATATAATTATAGACAAGCTCTATAATCCTCCCTCAAATAATTATGTTAAGCTAGCAGAAGGAGTAACTATAAATAGCATTAGCATCTTAGATGATAAAGACTATATTCATATAGATATATCCTCTGATTTTCAGGAAAAAATGAATTTTGGTGTATCAGCGGAAACTGGCTTTCTATCAGCTCTAACTAACACCTTAGGCTTCAACTATGGTCTGGAAAAAGTTATGGTAACTCTAGACGGCAAGCCCTATTCCTCTGGGCATCTCTATTTAGAGGCGGGAGAAACCTTCACTGTAGATATTTCAAACTATATACCTAAAAAATAGCTTTTCATGAAATTTTAAAAGAACAGTACTCTTACTGTTCTTTTCTTTATTTAGGCAATTTTCTATTGAGTTATTTTGCAAAATGCTGAGTTCCATACATCTTATACCTTCCATCACTATCGGTACTTATAACCACACCGATACCTATCTTTGTATAAGAAGTGCTAAGCATTGCTGCCTTGTGGGAAGAAGAGTTTAGCCAAAGATTAAAGAGGGATTCTGCCACCTTTCTTTCTTCTCTTCTATCGGAGTACATAGCAATGTTTTCCCCTACCTTACTGCTATTTATCTTAAATACATTTAATAAAAGGTATCCTGAGTTTTTATTATCATAATTAGGATTATTGTGACTGAAGTATCCTAGCTGCAGCATAGAATTAGATTTATATCTGGCAGATTCCTTTAAGCTGTCATTACTTTTTAGTGCTCCTAGTCCATTTTCTGCCCTTAAATTATTCACTAGCTTTAGAATTTCATTTTCAATCCCTTGATTATAAGTATAGCTATAATTATTTGGAAGTGTCTTTATGGGTGATGAAGGCTCCTTAGGCACTTCTTGCTTAGGTTCTTCTTTCTTAGGTACCTCCTCTTCCACAGGCTTCTTTTCTTCTATCTTAGGAGTCTCAGAAGCTTTATTTTCAGTTTTTGGTATAGAGCTTGTATTATTATCCTTCGTACTATTATTCTTTTTTGAAGTACTGCTTTTTTCCTTTGATGAAGTTATACTCTTCTCCTTCTGAACAGGAGTTTCTGCAACAATGACAGGTACTTCCTCAAGGGGCTTGTCTACCTTTACTTCTTCTTTCTTACCTTTTTTTACTATTTGAGCTGCTTTAACTAGCTCATCTAAAGTATTTATTATAGTTTTGCTTTTTTCCATATTTACTTTTTGTGTAGCACTTATAACGGTTAAACTTCCCTTACCTGCGTCTCTTTCTTGACTAGTATCTATAAATCCTACTGCAGTAACCATTATACTAGATGATACTAGAAGTATTAAAGCTCTTTTATACATTCTCTTCTCTCCTTAACAAAAAAGGTAATAAAATTCTGATTGTTTATTTTAATATTTAATATAATGTTTAATATAATATTAATTTTAATTAAATTCAATCTTATATTATATTCTATCATTGTTGTTATGCTATTACAATATTTTAAAATATTTTATTATTTATTTAAAAATTATATTATAATTAAATGTTTTTAGTTCTTAACATTTAAACTTAAATAGAATTAAACTTTACACATATATCATTATGGATATTTTTTCCTTATATATAATTCTTCGATTATAAAAATTACTTCTTTAATATTTTACAAAATAATATTTTATTACCATTTCACTATGTTCTACATAAAATAAGTTAGAGTATATTATTAGGAGGTATATTATGTGCGGTATATGTGGATGGTTAGATTTTAATTTTTCTCTCTCTGACAAGGCTTCTGTGATTAAGTCCATGACTGAAACCTTAAAGAAGCGTGGTCCTGATGACTATGGTTATTATATAGATAAAAAAATCCTCTTAGGTCATAGAAGGCTCATTGTTGTTGATCCACTGGGCGGCTCTCAGCCAATGGTTAAAACTATTAATAACAACAAATATGTTCTCGTATATAATGGAGAGCTATATAATACCGAAGAATTAAGAAAGGAGCTTATTGATGCTGGATATACCTTTGAAGGTTATTCTGATACGGAAGTGTTGCTTGTTGCATACATCCACTGGGGAATCTCTTGCTTGCAGCACCTAAATGGAATATTTGCCTTTGGACTATGGGATGAAGGCAAAGAAGGCCTTCTATTAGCTAGAGACCAACTGGGCGTAAAACCTCTCTTTTATACCATAAATAACCGTTCACTTATCTTTGCCTCAGAAATAAAAGCCTTACTGGCAAACCCAAAAATTGAAGCGGTTTTAGATGAAAAGGGACTTACTGAGCTTTTTTCTCTTGGTCCAGCAACTGCCTTAGGTAGTGGAGTTTTAAAGGATATTCAAGAAATTCCTCCAGCATATTATGGCTATTTTACAGAAAAGTCTCAAGTTATTGAAGAATACTGGCATCTTGAAGCAGAGGAATTTAAGGAAAATTTAGCTGAAGCAGAAGAGCATCTTAGAAATCTCTTAGTTGATGCTATTAACTGCCAGCTTGTAGGAGATGTTCCTCTTTGCACCTTTCTATCTGGAGGTATAGATTCCAGTGCAATTGCTGCAGTGGCTTCAGAAACCTTTAGAAAAAAAGGCAAAATACTAACCACTTATTCTGTAGATTATCTGGGTAATAACAAGTATTTTAAAGCTACAGATTTTCAGCCTACATCCGATGAAAAATTTATAAAGCTAATGAGTGAATATATTAAAAGTGACCATCATAATGTGGTTGTGGATAATTCCTCCCTTGCAGAGGCACTTAAGGAGGCTGTTCTTGCCCGAGATCTTCCGGGTATGGCAGATGTAGATTCCTCACTTTTTTTATTATGCAATGAAATTAGAAAGGATTTTGTAATAGCTTTATCTGGCGAATGTTCCGATGAGATTTTTGGAGGCTATCCTTGGTTTAGGAAAAAAGAGCTAATAAATGCCACTACCTTCCCCTGGTCTCTTTCCCTATCTGAGAGAGGAAGTATTCTTTCAGAGGATTTAAAGAACCTTCCTTTAGAGGAATGTGCAAGGTATCATTATAATAAAACCTTAAAAGAAGTTCCTCACCTTGCCAATGAAAGCCCTGAGGAATTTAGGATGAAAGAACTCTTATACCTTAACATCAAATGGTTTATGATTAATCTTTTAAACAGAAAAGATAGGATGAGTATGGCTAACAGTCTAGAGGTCAGAGTGCCCTTTGCAGATAAAAGGCTTGTCCAATATGCCTTTAATATTCCAAATTCCATAAGATTTGCCGATAACATGGAAAAGGGTCTCTTAAGAAGAGCTTTAAAAGGAATACTTCCTGAAGAAATTCTTCAAAGAAAGAAGAGTCCCTATCCTAAAACTCATAGCCCTCTCTACACTTCAACAGTGTGTAAAATGCTAGAGGAAATATTATCTAATGATAACTCACCTATTTTATCCTTGATAGACATAAAAAAGGTTAAAGAAGTTATCTCCACTAAAGGAGCTTCCTATAAAAGTCCTTGGTTTGGTCAATTAATGACTGGTCCGCAGCTTATAGCTTATCTTATTCAGTTAAACACTTGGCTGGAGGCTTATAAAATAAAATTAGCTTTTTAAATAGTATAATACTAATGCCTCTTAGGAAAACTATTAGTGATTACTATATATGGAGGCGATTTTATGTCAAAAAATCCAAGTATAAAATGCACTGTAGAACAATGTAAATTCCACGATAAGGCTGAAAATTACTGCACCCTTTCTGTAGTTCAAATTGGCACCCATGAAAGTCAGCCTAAAGTAGTAGAGTGTACTGACTGTAATTCCTTTGAGCTTGGAAAATAGCAAAATAAAATGAGGCCATATAATTTATGGTCTCATTTTATTTTCCATTCTAATCCCCTGTTTATAGAGTATGACTTCCTCTATTGTAGTCATCTTCAAGTCTTATTATATCTTCGAGTTCTGGTGTCGATACCTCTATAAATCTAAAATCCTCTAAGGCTCTCTGCCTATGTATCTCATAGGGATACTGATTTAAAATCGTTCCTGGCCCAATTACCCTCTCTGTTCTTTTTTCCCCTGGTCTCTCTAAGGTGTATATGGCTTTCCCCTCTAAAACATATAAGGTTTCTACTTTTTTTTCATGATATTGCAGACTAACAGCCTCTCCCTTTCTGATAAGGAGCTCTCTCACAACATAGTGCTCATTATTGGCAATCCACTTTTCATAGCCCCAAGGTTTTTCCACGATTTTTTCGCTCATAAAGTTCCCCTCCCAAAACAAAATAATATATCCGTAAATTACATCTATAATTTAATTATATCAAATTTTAAGGATTCCTTGAAATTTTTAAAAAGTCAAGGAATCCTAATTGTTAGGCTTATTTAATATCCACTACTCTAAGTGGTCTCATCATATCATGATCCTCATGCTCTAATATATGACAATGCCAGACATAATCACCAATATGGTCTTTAAACTGCATGATTATTTTATTTACCATTCCCGGCTCTGCTTTAAAGGTGTCCTTCCAGCCCCTCTCATAAGCATGAGGTTCTTCCGCTTCACCAGTATATTCTATTACACCATCTAAATTAAATCTGTCTACATTAAATGGAGTCCTAGAAATTATCTTAAACATTACCAAATGAACATGGATTGGATGAGGAAAAGGAGTAACATTAACAATATTCCAAATCTCAATGCTATCAAGCACTGGAGTTTCAGTAACAGGGTCACTCCACATTCGGTTATCTAGAATAAGCATAGGTCTTCCATAATGATCATTTGAAGCACTTAGAGATAAAAATCTTTCATTACTAGCAAATTCCTCATTTATATGCTCCTTAGGATATAGCTCCATTGGTATTTCACTGGTATCTTTACCCTTTAGAGGTTTATTAACTCTAAATTCCATCACAGCTCCAGTATTTGGACTAGTGTCAGCATTTAGTAGAAGAATACCCTTTCCCATATAATTAGAAAAGTCCACCACCACATCCATTCTTTCCGCAGGTTCTATTTCAAAGCTATTTATCCTTTGAGGCATATGGATTAAACCACCATCTGTCCCTATTTGAATAAAATCATCTCCATTAGATAAGCTTAGAGTGTATCCTCTAGTGTTAGAACCATTTAATATCCTAAAGCGATATTTTCGTGGCTCTACCTCAAGGTAAGGCCACAGCTTTCCATTTACAGCTATGGTATTTCCAATAAAAGCAGGTACTATGGAGGGTCTTACACTTACAGGGAAAGGTGGTGCATCAGGATAGAATAAAGATCCGTCCTCGTTAAAGCTTCTATCTTGAATTAGCAAAGGAATTTCATAGTCTCCTTTCGGTAGATTAAGTCTCTCTTCATTAAAATCACGAATTATATACATTCCTGTTAGACCTGCATAAACATTTAATCTGGTTGTTCCTATACTATGGTCATGATACCAAAGCATGGTTCCTCTTTGGTTATTAGTATAATTATATATTTTTTGGGTGAATTTTGATCCTGTCAAAGAATAGTTTTTCGTGAACCAAGCATCCGGAGAACCGTCGCTATCAGGTTCCACATTTGCACCATGTAGATGTACAACAGTCCTTACCTCAGCACTACTTGTAGTTCCATGTAGGGTACGGTCTACCGGTAAAAAATGCTTTTCAGGCAAGCAATTAATCCACTTAACAAATATACTTTCATCCTTCATAACCTCAATTGTAGGACCGGGATATATTCCTCCATATCCCCAAAGAGTAGTTAATGGAAAACACTTATGAAAGGAATGAACTGATTCCTTCATAATCATTTCATAATAGGTTTTCCCTAAATGCGTCCCTGCAGCTTTTGCCTTAGGTGGAATAGGTAATGGGTCTATATACTTTGGTATTGAATCCGGTTCTGCCGGATTCACCCTGTTTTTATGCCCTTTTCTATTCTCTTCTTTCTTATACTCTTCTTCCTGTTGATTATTTTCACCTTCTATATCGGCAATTAATGCCATAAATATTTCTTCCTTTTCTTGCAATAGTTCTCTCTCATTAGTACTCAACCTTATCTCTCCTTACATAATATAATGTAAAAATAAACATTAGAAACAAATAATTATTTACCAACATTCCTAAATAGCAATATATTTCTACTTTATATTATGCTAGTACCTATGCTTTGACACATAATAGCTAAAGTTGAAGTGGCGGATATTTGAAGAAAATAAAGGATTAAGCACTTTAATTAGAAGCTTAATCCTTTATTATTGCTTTATATTATTTTATTCTAGTATCACGCTTTACATAGCTTGTATGAAGAAGCTCATGAGCTAGGTGACTGCCTGGGACTTTAAGGTATTCATCGTAAATCATTTTAACAACAGGACTTTGATGAGATTTACGAAGAGGAAGATTCCTATCCTCTAAATAGAGAGCCTTTGCTCTTTCTACTTTTATGTCAGTGAAGTTCTGTACTGAAGCAGGCTGAATAGGTTGACCTCCACCGTTAACACAGCCTCCAGGACAACACATAATCTCTACGAAATCAAAATGCTCCCCAGCTTTTATCCTTTCTAAAAGCTCATGGGCATTCTTTGTACCAGATACTACCGCTACCTTTGCTTTAATACCATTAATGTCATACTCAGCTTCTTTAATTCCTTCGGTACCTCGGACTTCAGTATACTCAATTTCCTTTAAGTCCTCACCGGTAATCCAATCAGCTACAGTTCTCAATGCAGCCTCCATAACTCCTCCAGTAGCTCCAAAAATTGCAGCTGCCCCAGTGGTAATATCCAAAGCTGGATCAAAATCTTCATCAGGAAGAGATGGGAAATCTATGTGTGCTAGCTTAATCATATCTCCTAATTCTCTAGTAGTAATTGCAATATCTATATCTGGAACACCTGCTGCATTTTGATCATCTCTACCTATTTCAAATTTCTTAGCTGTACAAGGCATAACAGAAACAACTACTATATCCTTAGGATCTAAGTTGTTCTTCTTAGCATACCAGGTTTTTATTATAGCACCATTCATTTGTTGAGGAGATTTACAGCTTGAAAGATTTTCTATAAACTCTGGATGATAGTGTTCGCAGTACTTAATCCAACCAGGAGAGC
Organism: Bacillota bacterium; assembly: GCA_023451395.1. Taxonomy (GTDB): domain Bacteria; phylum Bacillota; class Clostridia; order Clostridiales; family Clostridiaceae; genus JAEXZL01. Next base: position 30,621 of record JAEXZL010000109.1, read on the forward strand.
AAGAGGTAATAAGGGGAAGCTTTCCTCCATTCTTAACTCTATCTAAAAATTCTGTAGCTTCCTCCATAATAGTTAAATCTGCGCCAAAATCAACATCAAAGACTTTGTCAAAGCCTAATCTTCTCATGGCTGCTACCATCTTTCCTTTAACATTTGTTCCAATAGGCATTCCAAAGCACTCTCCAAGAGCTGCTCTTATTGCTGGTGCAGCTTGAATAATCACGTGCTTAGAATCATCCTCTAGAGCATCCCATACCTTTGATATGTCACTTTTTTCTCTTAAGGCACCAGTAGGACAATGAGTTATACATTGACCACAGGCTATACAAGGAACCTTTGAAAGCTCATTTTCAAAAGGTGAAGATATAACTGTGTCAAAACCTCGACCATTTGCTCCAATAACTGATATTCCCTGATTATCACAAGCAGCAACGCAGCGCCTGCACAATATACATTTGCTGTTATCTCTTACAAGATAACAGGTGGAATCATCAATCTCTGAATAAGGCTTCACTCCATCATAATATCTGTCATCTTCTATCCCATATTCCCTACATAGAGTTTGAAGCTCGCAGTTTCCGCTACGATTACAGGATAAACAACTCTTATTATGGGTTGAAAGGATTAGTTGAAGGGTAGCAATGCGAGATTTTTGAACCCTTGCACTATTTGTTAGTATTTCCATGCCCTCTGCCACCGGATATACACAGGAAGCAACAAGGCTTTTTGCTCCTTTAACCTCAACTACACAAATTCTGCATGCACCAATTTCATTCATTTCCTTTAAATAACAAAGGGTTGGTATATAAAATCCAGCCTCCTTAGCAGCCTGTAGAATTGTATATTCCTTTGGTACAGATAAGGACATGCCATTAATTTTTATATTTATATTATCCATATTAGGCAAACTCCTTTCCTAAGCTTTCACAATAGCGCCAAATCTGCATTTTTCCATACAAGCGCCACATTTTATACATTTATCGCTATCAATCACATGAGGATTCTTAACACTGCCGCTTATAGCATCTACAGGACAGTTTCTGGCACAAAGGGTACATCCCTTACATTTTTCCTCTATTATTTTATATTTTAATAAATGCTTACAAACTCCAGCTGGGCACGTTTTATCTCTAACATGTGCTTCATATTCATCTCTAAAGTAACGGAGGGTTGAAAGCACAGGATTAGGAGCGGTTTGTCCAAGACCGCAAAGAGCGGAATCTTTAATTTGGTAGCAAAGATTCTCTATCTTCTCCAAATCCTCCATTTCTCCTTTACCAGAGGTGATTTTTTCTAGAAGCTCATATAAGCGTTTGATGCCTACTCTGCAGGGAGTACATTTTCCGCAGCTTTCATCAACTGTAAATTCCAAGAAGAATTTAGCAAGATCCACCATGCAGGTGTCCTCATCCATCACTATTAATCCTCCAGAACCCATCATAGCTCCTATTTGAAGCAAACTATCATAGTCAATAGGAGTATTTATATGCTCTGCAGGTACACAGCCACCGGAAGGTCCTCCCATTTGTGCGCCCTTGAACTTTTTACCATTAGGTATACCTCCACCAATTTCCTCTACAATCTCTTTAAGTGTGGTCCCCATAGGCACTTCCACAAGTCCCGTATGCTTAATCTTTCCGCCTAAGGCAAATACCTTGGTTCCTTTAGATTTCTCTGTTCCAATAGAGTTAAACCATTCAGCACCTTTTAAAATGATTTGAGGTATATTAGCATAAGTTTCCACATTATTTAATATTGTGGGCTTTCCAAATAATCCTTTAACAGCCGGATAAGGTGGACGAGGTCTTGGTTCTCCTCTATGCCCTTCTATTGATGTCATAAGTGCTGTTTCTTCCCCGCAGACAAAGGCTCCAGCTCCAAGCCTTATATCTAGATCAAATTCAAAGCCTAAGCCTAATATATTCTTACCTAAAAGGCCATACTCCCTTGCCTGCTTTATAGCTATCCTCAGCCTATTTACCGCAATGGGATACTCAGCTCTTACATATATATAACCTTGAGAAGCGCCAATAGCATACCCGGCAATAGCCATAGCTTCAATTACAGAATGAGGATCACCTTCTAATATGGATCTATCCATGAAAGCGCCAGGATCTCCTTCATCTGCATTACAGCATACATATTTTTGATCACTTTCATTAGCCGCTGCTAAGCTCCATTTAATACCTGTAGGGAAACCACCGCCGCCTCTGCCACGAAGTCCTGAATCCTTAATTATTTTTATAACCTCTTGTGGAGAATAATCACTTAAGCATTTGCTAAGAGCTGCATACCCATCATAAGCTATATATTCATCTATAACCTCGGGATTTATAGCTCCACAGTTTCTAAGTGCTATACGCATCTGCTTTGCATAGAACTTTGTTTCATTTAAAGACTTTATAGTGTCTGCTTCAACAGTTTCATCGTAAAGTAGTCTAGTTACAAGACGACCCTTTAAGAGATGCTCTTCTACTATTTCTGGAACATCCTCTACTTTCACAGAGCTATAGAAAGCTCCTTCTGGATAAATTATCATAATAGGGCCAAGGGCACATAATCCAAAACAACCGGTCTGAACTACATTGACCTCATCCTTAAGTCCTTGTCTGGCAATTTCAGATTTCATTTTTTCTATTATAAGTTTGCTGTTTGAGGAGGTACACCCGGTACCGCCGCAAATCATAACCTGGGAACGATACATTTTGACAACCCCCTTATTTTTGACTTG
>JAEXZL010000028.1 GCA_023451395.1 Bacillota bacterium
AAGTAAGTGTGGAGATAATATGTATAAATGGAGAAGTTAATATTCTTGCAGTTACAGATAAATTAACCACTGGTGCACCATTTTTTGTAGAGATGGGTCACAGTCAACAATCACAGCTTAGCAGTGGCGATATCAGGAGAATAAAAATACTGGCAGAAAAGGCGGTAAAGACTGTAGGAATAAAAAATGGGCCTGCTCATGTAGAAATTATGTTAACATCTAATGGACCTAAGTTAGTTGAGTTGGGAGCAAGAATGGGAGGCGATTGCATTACATCTCATTTAGTCCCTCTTTCTACAGGAATAGATATGATAGAAGCGACAATTTGCTTAGCATGCAATGAGAATATTGATATTAAACCTAAGTATCAAAAGGGAAGTGCTATAAGGTATATTTCCTCTGGAAGTGGAAAAATAATTAATATTAGAGGTATAGAAGATGCTAGCAAAATAGACGGAATAAGAGAGATTATTCTTACTAAAAAGATTGGAGACTATGTAACTGAAGTAAATAGCAGTTCAGATAGAGTTGGCTTTGTTATTGCACAAGCAGATACAGTACAAGATGCTATTGCAATATGTGATAAAGCTTTAGAAAAAATTGAAATTATAGTTTGTGAGGGATAGTATGAAAGATTTAATAATTGTCGGTGCCGGTGGATTGGGTAGAAAAGTTTTTGTTTGCTTAAAGAGATTAAATGAGGGTAATGAAAAGTGGAAAATAAGAGGGTTTATAGATGATGATTTAAATGCTTTGGATGGAGTAAAATGTGATTTAAAAATAATAGGATCAATAAAAGACTGGGTTCCAAGTGAAAATGAAGTTTTTGTACTTGCAATCTCAACTCCTAAAATAAAGGAAATTGTAGCAGAAATTATGAAATCTAAAGGAGCGAAATTTGAAACTATTATTTCGCCAGATGTTTTACTTGGTGATTATGTAGAAATAGGAGAGGGTAGTGTAATTATGACTCCATATAATATTGAAAGTGGAGTAAAGATTGGTAAATTTGTTACTGTCCTAGGTTCTACTATTGCATTAGATGCCATTGTTGGTGATTATTGTACTACTACAGGCTTTGCAAATCTTACAAATTCACATTTAGGTAAGCGAGTTTATGTGGGTAGTCATGCGGTAATCCTGGAAGGAAGAAAAATTGGAGATGATGCCCATATTGGTGTGGGAAGTATTGTATTAAAAGATGTGGACCCCAATACACAAGTATTTGGATATCCAGCTAGAGCTTACATAAATAAATAGTTAAGTGAGGTAGAAAAATGAATAATCTACATAGATACAATGAAGTTTTTGTCAAGGTGTTTGATGTACAAGAGTCAGATTTAAATTCAGACTTTACATTTGAAAATACAAAATGTTGGGACTCCTTAGCTCATGTAACAATGGTTGCTGAATTAGAGGATGTCTTTGATATATTATTAGACTCAGAAGATATTTTAAATTTTGGTTCCTATGAAAATGGGAAAAACATATTGTTGAAATACGGAATAGCTATGGAGGGATAGTTTTATGGGAGAACTCCTAAAGGGTAAGATTTGCATAATTACTGGAGGCAGCAGAGGTATTGGTCGTGCAATTACTGAGATATTTGCAAAAGAAGGGGCCTTGGTATATTCCATAGGTACAAACTTATCTTCATTTGATGAGTGGCTTCCTACTAGTAAATATTCTTCCAGTATAATACCTATGGGGGTTGATATAACCAACACTGCTTTAGTAAAAGAAGCTATTCTATCTATAAAGAAAAAACAGGGAAAAATTGATGTCTTAGTTAATAACGCAGGGATAGAGTTTAATGAGCGTATAGGGATGATTTCACGTTCTAATATGGAAAAAATGTTTCAGGTAAATGTTTATGCCCCAATTGAATTAATACAATTAGTAAGCCGAGTAATGTCTAGGCAGAGTAAAGGTGGAAGTATAATTAATATTTCTTCTGTGGTAGGAAGTCGTGGTAATGCTGGGCAATTGGTCTATTCAGCTACAAAGGGTGCAATAATTTCTATGACAATGTCAGCTGCAAAGGAACTAGCTCATAATAAAATCAGAGTTAACTCCGTTGCTCCGGGTTTAACAAACACAGAAATGATTGCTCAGGTTGAAAGTGAAAAGTTGAACAAACGTATAGAAAATATAAGTATGGGAAAAATTGCAGAGCCAGAAGACATAGCAAATGCATGTCTTTTCTTAGCTTCAGACTTATCAAGTTATATCTCCGGCCAGGTATTAGGAGTAGATGGGTGTACAATTCTTTAGTAAAGGAAGTAAAGTAAATGTTCTTAGAATTAGATAAAATAGACAGAGAAAAGATAGCTGCTATTGATGACAGCAATACGGAGTTAAAATATGGAGAAATAAGTGACTTTGTTAAAGTCTTTGGCAAGGTGGTATCTGAAAGAGCCATTATATTTTGCCTTTGTGAAAATTCTATTGGTTCATTAGCTGGTTATCTAGGATGCCTAAATAATAATCTAGTTCCGCTTTTAATTGGAAAATCAATAGATAAGCAGCTCCTTAATGAATTAATTCAAATATATTTGCCAATGTATATATGGACACCTAAAAGTTTTGCAGAGAATTTTAACGTGCCTGTAATTTTTGAAAAGTACGGATATGTACTTATGAAAACCAACAATATAAAGTATCCAATTAATGATAAGTTATCTTTACTTCTCACTACCTCCGGTTCTACAGGCAGTCCTAAACTGGTTAGATATAAATATGGTAATCTTGAATCTAATGCCAGAAATGTAGCAAAGGGTTTTGAATGGACAGACAGTGAAAGACCAATTATAGATTTACCCATGCAATATACTATGGGGCTAAATGTTATAAACAGCCACCTACATGTTGGAGCAACGTTAATTTTAACAAACTATAACATTATGAGTAGAGAGTTCTGGACGGTTCTTAAGGAAAAGAAGGTCACTAACTTTACAGGTGTTCCCTTCAGTTATGAGCTATTCTCAAAGCTTCATTTTGAAAGAATGGAACTTCCCCATTTAAAAACCTTAGCACAGGGTGGCGGGAAATTATCAGATGAATTATTTAAGAAGTTTGCTGAGTATGCAGTAAATAATGATAAAAGATTTTTTGCCACCTTTGGGACCACTGAAACCTCAGCACGAATGTCCTATCTTCCTCCTGAATTGGCAGTTGAAAAATGTGGAAGCATAGGTAGAGCTTTTCCTGAAGGAGAAATGTTTTTGATAGATAAGGATGGAAAGAAAATAGCGGGTGATAATATCGAAGGGGAGTTAGCCTTTAGGGGGCCAAACGTAACCATGGGGTATGCACGATGTAAGGAGGATCTGCTTCTTGGAGATATCTGGAATGGAGAATACCATACAGGAGATATTGCCAGGAGGGATGAAGATGGATGCTACTACATCGTAGGAAGATTATCCAGATTTTTAAAACTTTCAGGCTTCAGAATAAGCTTAGATCAATGTGAAAACCTCTTAAAGAGCGAATTTAAAACTGAATGTGCTTGTACAGGAACTGATTCTAAAATGAAAGTTTTTATCACTAAAAAAGGTGCTGAAGAAGAAATATTAAGATTCATCAGTGGAAAAACAGGCATTTATAAATCCTACTTTTATGTATCATATATCGAAGTTCTTCCTAAGAATGATTTTGGGAAAATCAGATATAGCGAGCTTAATAAATTATAAACAAAAAATAAAATAAACTCTAAGAAGGGATCAGCAAGCTGTTAGTTATTAAGTTTGCAACATTTTTTATATGAAGAGATTGATTTTATTAACAAATAGTTTCCCGTATGATAATGGCGAAACTTACTTAGAAACAGAAGTGAAATATTACAATCAATTTGATGAGATAGATATTTTTTCTCTAGCAGTGAAGAAAAAAACTGTAAAAAGAGAAATAGACTGTAGCAATGCTAAAATATATCCAATATATTTTGCATCTAAGCCTATATATGCTTTAAACGGGATAAGGGTTTTGGCAGATATTAATTTTTATAAGGAAATAGTAAAGCTTATTAAGAGCAAAAGGCTAAATATAAAAAGAATGAAAAGGCTCGTTATATTTATAATGCGGGCACGTTATGAAGCTGCAGCAATATTAAAGCATATTAAAAATAATAATTTGTATAATGAAGGCGACTGCGGATTAATATATTCCTATAGACTTGAATATCAGGCTTACATAGCATTACTTCTAAAAAAACATCTTCCTAATTACAAATTGGTGGCCAGGGGACATGGATATGACTTATATGAATATGTAAATGTTGAAGATTATATCCCATTAAGAGAAAAGGTATTAGAGGATTTCGACAAAGTGTTCTGTATATCGGAGTATGGCAGGGAGTATTTAAAGGAAAAATATGCTCAAGTATCAAAGGAAGTAACGGTTTCCATTTTGGGAACCTTAGATAATGGAGTAAAGAAAGTGGATAAGACTCCCGGAAGACTGAATATTGTTTCCTGCTCTAACATAGTGAAAATAAAAAGAGTGGAAACTATAGTAGAAGCTTTATCAAGGATTAAAGATATACATATAAATTGGACCCATTATGGTGAGGGTGCTCTATTTGATGAAGTAAAACAACTTGCAAAGGATAAGCTACCATCCAATATCAAGGTTGATTTTAGGGGATTTGTTTCAAATAATGAGGTTCTAAAAGATTACAGAATGAAGGAATATCATGTTTTTATTAATGTCAGCGAATCTGAGGGAATTCCTGTATCTATAATGGAGGCACTATCCTTCGGTATCCCTGTAGTTGCTACAGATGTAGGAGGAACTAATGAGATAATTACAAATAATTATAACGGCATATTACTTGAAAAGGACTTTCCTATTGATGAATTAAAGGATTGGATAAGAAAGTTTTCTGATATGAATGCTGAGGAGTATAAAACCTTTAGAAATAATGCCAGAAGATCCTGGGAAAATAAGTTTGATGCAGATAAGAATTATATCGAGTTTGCAGGTTATCTTAATAAACTTATGATATAAACCAAAGTAATAATAAAAAAGGGGATAAGTTTGCTAATATGAAAATGAATCCATTAAAAATAGAAAATGAAAGAAATTCCATAGATATTTTAATTATTTCGTTGCTGACATTATTATGTTATGGGTATCTAGGTATATTAAGAAGCAGATACAATTACATAGTAGTTTTGTCATTAATGCTTCTATTGCTCATTGTAGCTTTAAAAAAATTTGTACTGAGAAGAGTCAGCCCATTATGGGGAGCTTTATATATATACATATTTCTTAATGCTGTTTTTCTTAATCCTCAACAGGGAATTAAATATGTGATAGTGCTATCTTTAGGGCTAATATTATTGAATATATCAAGGGATATAGCCTTTTATGAGAAATTATTGAATGTTTTTGGTGTTATTTCTATTATTTTTGCTTTCGCTACTATTATAAACTCCTTTTATCCGGATATAATAATAAAACTTTTTGGATTTATTATTCCTCAAGATCAAGTGGAAACTTACAGATTTAATTTATCTTGGGGAGGATTTCCGGGACTTGCAGGAGAGCTAAGCTTTAATGCCTTCTGCTTAAGCATAGGATTTGCTGCTTTTTTCGGAAAGATTATATCAAAAAAGGAACATAAAATTACAAACATTCTATTTCTTATACTTATATATTATTCAATTACTTTAACAGCTAAGCGAAGCTTTATGCTAATAATACCTGCTATAGTATGTATCTATCTCTATGCAATATTTTTTAATAAAGCTAAAGACAAAAGACGATTTTTAATTCTAAGTGTAATCTCTTTATTCTTAATTTATTATCTTTTTCTTTCTGATATAGTAATGGGATTATTAACGAAGGGGCAGGGAAGTATTGATTTAAGTAATAGAGAAAACTATTGGAAAGTAGCCTTAGATATGTTTGAAAGCAATCCTATATTTGGTAAAGGAATTAATTCTTACGATGTGATTTTTAATAAGCTTACCAATAGGAAAGGCCTCTCAGGTGCTCATAATTCTTATTTACAGTTTGCGGCAGAGTTAGGTTTAGTGGGAGCTATTATATATATTACTTCTATACTTAAAGCTCTATTTACCACCTTTAAAGGGTTGATTAAAGCAATAAAGGTTAATATACAGTCTGAGATTTTGTTACTTTCTGTTTCTTTATTTATTCAGTTAATCTGCATTGTTTACGGTTTGACAGGCAATCCTTTTTACCAGCAGCAGCAGCTTTTAACCTATTTACTGTTTGTAGGCATATCTATGTATATTACAACGAATCAAAGCTGTGTAACACCTTATAAAAGAAAGGATTGGAGAAATTTGAATATTTTAATAGTGAACTTGTGGGATATAAATAAACTTCCTCCAGTAAAGAATCTCATAGAAAATCTGCTAGTACATGGGCATAAAGTAACTATTATCACTTATGACAGCAGGGAGAAACATCAGTGGGAAAACAATCATAACTTAAAGTACATTAAATTGACACAGCCTGATTCCCAGGATATTTTCACTAAAGGTGTATATTTTCTAACAAGAAAAAAGAAAATCAGATATTTAGTGGAAGAGGAAATGAAGCATAATGATATTATTTGGACAACTACCGATTTAACGGTGAGAGAACTTGGAGACATCTTATTCAAATACAAGCATGTGATGCAGCTCATGGAATTAATTGAGGATATTCCTGCTTTTCCTTATCAAAGCTTTTTTAAGGCAGATTTAAAGAAGTATGCTCAACAAGCATGGAGAGTAGTTGTACCGGAATATAATCGTGCGCATATTCAAAAAACTTGGTGGGATTTAAAGGAAACTCCTTATGTTCTTCCCAATAAGCCCTATAAAATCGACTTAGATAATGTTCCTGATAATGTTCTGAAGCAGATAGATGAAATAAAGAAGGAAAAAAGAAAGATTATTATTTATCAAGGAATATTTAGGGTTGAGCGCAGACTTAATGAATTTGCTGAAGCCATTTCAAAAATGAAGGGCGAATATTGTTTATACATAATGGGCGATGATAGTGAAGTGAGAAAGCAACTTTGTTCTGATTATCCGGAAATTGTATATGTACCGTTTATTGCACCTCCATATCATCTGCTAGTCACTCAATATGCTCATATAGGCTTAATGCCTTATATTCCTCAAAAGTCAAATAATACTCATATTTCAGAACTTAATTCACTATACTGTGCTCCCAATAAACTATATGAATATAGTGCCTTTGGCATTCCTATGATCGGTACAGATGTTCCGGGGCTTAGCTATGCATATAATAAATATGGTATAGGCGTATGCACAGATTTACGGTCAAAGGATATTGTTTCTGCAATAAAGAAAATCGAACAAAACTATGAAAGTATGAGCAATAATTGTCGGAAGTTTTACGATGATACTGATTTAGATAACTTGGTTGAAAAGATTCTTAATGAGTGATAAAGATATAGTATCAATGTATGAAATAAATTTGAGGAGTGGGTTAATTCCTATTCTCAAAGAGATAAAAAATCATTAGCATATCAAATGAAATGATTTACTCATTTCAAAATAATTTAACATATATAGTATTGTTTGAATAGCGAAAGGATGCAATTATGATTATTGGATTATATGGAATTGCCGGAGTTTATAATTATGGATGTGAAGCTATAGTAAGAGGGGCAGTTAGACTAGTGAAGGATGCCAATCCTCAAAGCAGGATTGTTTATTACTCTAGAAGAGCTGAAGAGGATAGATATAAGCTTAAAGATTTGGATATTGAAGTCTGTCAAATATCAAAGAATTCAGGGATATTAAGTAGGGCTATAAACAAATTTTTTAGGATAGCTGATATAAATCACAGATTACCTATAGATGATCATGAAAGAATCTGTAAAGAATGTGATGCCATTATTTCAATAGGAGGAGATATATATACAATTCCTGAGTATCTAAGGAAAAATGATAAGTATCCCTATTATAATAACTTAGTGCAATTTGGTGAAGCAGTAAAAAAACACCATAAGAAATTAATTATATATGGAGCATCGATAGGACCCTTCGGTGATTTTGACAAAGCAAAGGACTATTATTTTAATCATCTAAAAAAGGTTGATGTGATTGTAGCAAGAGAAAGAAGCACCATGAAATATTTAAAGGATAATGGTGTTGAAGACAATGTTTTATTTTTGCCAGATCCTGCTTTTTTTGTAGAGGCAAAAACTGATAGTCTGAAAAAGGAATGGTCAAGATATTTAGGAGTAAATTTAAGTCCTTTATCTTTAAAAGAAATTTATGGAGATGTTAATGAAGAGCATAAAAGAAAACTAGCTTTTCTCATTAGTGATATTGCAAAAAAAACTAATTTGGATATAATGCTGATACCACATGTGATTTCTCCAACCAATGTATTAGATAATGATTTGTTATTTCTAAATGAAATAGCAAGTATAATAGAGAAAAATTCTAAGAATACGGTAAAGGTTATAAAGGATGCAGGAGGCTTTATTCAAACTAAGCAATACCTCAGTCAGTGCGAAATAGTTGTAGCCGCTAGAATGCATTGTGCAATTAATGCAATGTGTGAATCAATACCAACGATTCTGTTAGCTTATAGTGAGAAAGCAAAAGGGATGGCTCGCTTTGTATATGGTAGTGAACAGTGGGTATTGTCTCTAAAAAATATCGAGGGTGACCTTAACAATAAGATAGATTTAATGCTTAGAGAAAGAGATAATATACATAAATACTTAGAAAATCGTATTGCTGATATTAGAAATACTGAGAAGTTTCAACAGGAAATCAAAAAATTATCTTTGATTATTAAATAAAGATATTACTAAGAAAGCGAAATATATTTATGAAAGAAAACTTAAAAGGTATTGTAAAAAGACATTATAAATTCAACAATCCTGTTATTAACAAATTGATCAATGGAATGGCCTGGAACGTAGTAGGTACAGTATTATCAAAAGTTTTTCTTATGATTGCATCCATTGCAACTTCTAGAATATTGGGCGTTGATAAAAATGGAGAGTATAGCATTATTAATAGTACCGTATTAATGTTTTCAACTTTAGCAGCCTTAGGCTTGGGTACTACTGCTACAAGGTTTGTATCTGAATACAAAACTAAAAATAAAGAAAAGTGTGGAAGAGTTATTGGGATGACCTATTCGGTAGGTATGATCTCCGGAATTTTTATGACAATTGTTTTATTTTTTCTTGCACCTTGGTTATCAGGTCGAATGCTCAATGCTCCTCACCTAGTTCAAGGATTAAGATTAGCAGCTGTTTTATTGATCACCAATACTATTAATGTTATTCAGCAGAATACTCTATCAGGCTTTGAGAGGTTTAAAACAATATCAAAACTTTCAATCATACAGGGCATAATATCACTGCCAATATTTGTTCTACTGACTTATTTATGGGGCGTAAATGGATTAGTACTTGGACATATAATTGTTAGTTTAATTTCAATGGGAATGTTTGCTGTTTCAAATTCCAAAGTTAGAAATGAATACGGAATAAAAATAAATTTTAGAGAAACCCATAAAGAAATTGATATTATGCTGAAGTTTTCTCTTCCATCTATGCTTTCTAACTTGATGGTTGGACCTATAACTTGGATAGGTAATGCTATGATTACAGCAATGAGTAATGGGTATTTTGAACTTGGCATTTTTAATGCTGCCAATCAGTGGAGGACTGTATTAACCTTTATTCCTGCTGCTATAGGCAACGTTATATTGCCTCTTGTTATAGCAAATAAAGGAGAAGATAGATTAGAACGTATAAATATACTTTTAGGGTGGATAATTGTTAGCTTTATTTCTATACCTATTTTAGCTTTTCCTGAAATAATAGCCTTTTTATATGGTAGAGACTATGCGGGAACTACTTTTAATATCTCAATATTACTTGTAGTACTTACCTGTTGTATTCTCTCATATAAGGAAGGAATTGCGAGAAACTTAGTGAGCAATAATTTAATGTGGTGGGGATTTTTAAGTAATAGTATTTGGGGTGCCTCGTTTTTACTAATTCTTATATTTACCCGCTGGCAGGGAGCTATAGGGCTTGCCACTGCATATTTAACTGCATATATAGTGTCAACTATAGTGTTTGTACCCTTTTACATAAAAAAAAGGATAGTACATAAATCTTTAATCATTTCAAAAGAGATTTTATTAATGTGGATGGCATTAATAACACAGCTCTTAGTCTCTGTGTTTTTACCTAATGCAGTTGTTAGAATAACTGCATTGGCCTTTTCATTATTTTCATTATGGAATGTAACTAAAACTATGCTGAAGAAAGAAAAACTTAACTAAATGAAATTATTTGTTATGCAAATTAAGAATTTTAAAGTGGAAGTGATAATTATATGAAAAAGGTTTTAGTTGTATTTGGTACAAGACCTGAAGCAATTAAAATGTGCCCTTTAATTGAAGAACTGAAGCGTCGTAAGAAATTAAATACTGTAGTATGTGTTACAGGACAGCACAAGGAAATGCTTAAACAGGTGTTAGAAGCATTTAAGGTGGTTCCTGATTATGATTTATCAATTATGAAAGATAAGCAGACTTTATTTGATGTTACTATTAATATTCTTGCTAAGATGAAAGTTGTGTTAGAAGAAGTGAGACCTGATATAGTGCTGGTACATGGAGACACGTCGACTACTTTTGCCACAGCCTTGGCATGCTTTTATATGCAGATTCCAGTTGGTCATGTTGAGGCAGGACTAAGAACAAATAACATATACTCTCCCTTTCCTGAGGAGTTCAATCGTCAGGCAGTTGGAATAGTAGCTAAATATAATTTTGCTCCTACTGAAATGTCCAAAGAAAATTTAATAAGAGAAGGTAAAAATAAAAAATCAATATATGTTACAGGCAATACTGCTATAGATGCTCTTAAAACTACTGTTAAGGAAAACTATACTCATAAAGAACTTGAATGGGCAGAGGGTTGCAAGCTTATAATGATAACAGCTCATAGGAGAGAAAATCTCGGTGAGCCTATGAAAAATATGTTTAGAGCAATAAAGAGAATCGTTGATGAACACCCAGATATTAAGGTTATATATCCTATACATATGAACCCTGCTGTGCGAGCCGCTGCTAAGGAAATTTTATCCCATTCAGATAGAATAAGAATCATAGATCCATTAGATGTTTTAGATTTTCATAATTTTATATCTAAAGCATATCTGATTCTTACGGACAGTGGAGGAATACAAGAAGAAGCTCCGAGTCTGGGAAAGCCTGTACTAGTGATGAGAGAGACTACGGAAAGACCTGAGGGGATTGCAGCAGGTACCCTTAAATTAGTAGGTACAGATGAAGAGGTAATATACCATAATTTTAAGCTCCTTTTAGAGAACAAAATGGAATATGAAAAAATGAGTAAGGCTAATAACCCTTATGGTGACGGTCTGGCATCTAAGAGGATAGCTGATATTTTAGAAAATGAATTTATATAGAAAGTAAAAGAATTAAGCTCCATGGAGTGTAAAACAAAAAAGTAGGATAACATAAATCATCTGATGACATCATGAGTATTCAACACTTATTATGTTCATTGCTCTTCTCATTTCATTGGGGGAAATAGTTCTGTTCAAATCTATTGTATTTCCAAAGGTTAAGAAGGGCAATATTCGGATAATTTAATAGAACGAAATAAAGTATTTGGAGGGAACTTAGATGGAATTTATTAAAAGGATAATACCAAGGAGATTTCATAATTCATTACGTATAGTCCTAAAAAAGGTACAACTTATAAAAAGTATGTTTTATGATTACAAAAGGTATACTAAATCTGCGATTGCTTTTAATAATAGCAAAACAAAAGAAAACTTAAGAGCAGAAATTACTATAAATTATCATGCAATTGAAAAAGGCTTAAGTAATACAAATGTTAGATTAGGATTTGGGAAGAATGCTATAGAGCAACTTTTTATGAATTTAGAGGAGTTCCAGAAATTTGATTCCTATAATACTGATGAAAGATATAGAACTGGATTATCAGCCTTAAAGAAATATATAATTTATCATGAAAACAATAACTATGATATTAATAGTTTGAAAAGTAGGTTTAATAGTCTTGTTATGAATGATAATGATAGTGAATTGGGAGGCATTTACGAACTTAATCATAAGGAAATATTATCAAAGACTAAAGAAGCATTTGATGTATTTGCTAACAGTAGAGCAAGTGTTAGATGTTATTCAAAGGAGCCAGTAGATATGAGGCTTATTGAAAAAGCAATTAAAATATCAATGAAGACACCATCAGTTTGTAATAGGCAACTTTGGAAAATATACATAATAAAAAATTCTAAATTATTGTCTAATGTTCTAGAAGCCCAGAAAGGAATAAGGGGCAGCGGAGATAATTTAGAAACATTACTCCTAATAACAGCAGATAATCAATATCTAAGGGATTATGCTGAAAGAAATCAGGGATTCGTCGATGGAGGAATGTTTGCGATGAGTATGCTTTACAGCTTACATTATGTTGGGCTAGCAACTTGTGCTTTAAATGCAGACTTGACTAGGGATTCAGAAGATTATATAAGAAAAGAAGTAAATATACCAGACTCAGAGAATTTAATAATGTTTATTGCAGTTGGTAACTATCCTGATACGTTTAAAGTTCCAAAGTCATATCGAGATGATATTAAAGAAATAACTAGATATAGGATATAAAATGTGATTTGCCTGACTTCAAAAAATGGATAATGTAATTGTATAGAGTTTTATATACTCTCCATCTAGATTAATGGAATGAGCATAGAAATTGAAGAATAGTAGCATAGATGTATAGATATGTTTAGTCACAATTATTTTTGCAAATGGTTAGCAGGCTGTCAACAGGTGATGTTGACAGCTTGTTTATATATGCTAATTATTCTATATTAGATAGACTAAATCGGTCATTAAAATATACTAGTAGTTGCTGAAGAACTCCGTTCGCCGACCTTCTACTTTGTCGTTATGTCAGTCATTTCAAGGTAGAGAATCTTAAGCAGCGAGTCATCAGTTGGGGAAATAGCTTTAGCTTTTATTACCTTACGAACTGGTGGTTAAAGTTCTCTATTGAACTTGTTTTATATATTAGCACCCTAAGCTCAGAGGGATATTTAAAGTATCTAGTCAGCTTCGGCCAGTTATTTCTTCAGGATGCTATGCTGCTTGAATATTTTTGCCTCCACTTCCGTATATACAATGGCATATTTTCTGTCTAAGGGTCGGTTCTGCCACTCCTTAGCAACTGGAAATATCTTGTCAGTTATTTTCAATATCATTGCTGCTGACGCATCGATTCCAGATGTTTTGAAGATGCTCTGTTATATCTCTTGTCGTAATTCCTTTCGCATACATGGATAGGATTTTATGCTAGATTCTTGATATATAAGTTTGATACTTTTTAACTACTTGAGACTCGAAGTATCCCTTTCTGTCTCTAGGGACATCAACATCTAGGTCTCCCATTGATGAATTTATAGTCTTTTTGCTATAGCAGTTTCTGCTATTGTCGGTTTTCTTGTTAGAATAATCATACCTTGAATACCAAATTCATTACCTATGCTTTGTTTCAAGCATCCCTTGAAAGGTATTCCCTAAATGATCCTTTAGCATGTTCTGAACATCGTTAACATCACCTGGTTTGTACGACGCTAGAAGCTTCTGTATCAGAGCTTTTCTCTCTGGTGGATTTTATCTTGCCATATAAAAAACCATTTAGATTTATTTTGTTTTGCCATTAATCTAGAAGGTCTTAATTGTTATTTACACAAAAATTTTTACAGTCTCGGAATAATTGCTAATGATCCTCTTTGCTATAATATATATCCATATACAAAGGGTGTATATCCTGGATAGTACAGTCATGATGATAAATGTTGGATTAGATTTGTAGTAAATTATTAATTCCAATAACGATGTTCTGAAATGTTGTACTAAGATTTGCACTAGAAATATCCTAGATATTTGCTATATATCTTACAATTAATTCTTTAATATAACTAACAAGCTCAATGTCAATTTTGTTATCATTTTTAGTTCTCATATTTAAGCAATAAAGTTCATCGGAATCATTTAAGAATCCAGTACAAATTATAACCCCTTCATCAACATAAGATAGATAAGAAACATTTTCGTTAGTTATTTGCCTTTTTAAAGCTGAATGATCTGAAATTAGATTAACAAGTCTTTCTGCAGATTTGGACTTACCTTTGCTATACCCTATTAATATAGTATCTCCAGTACCAATAGAATCTAAATATAATATATTTTTCTTTTTTAAGGATGGATAAGAATCGAAAAATGTTTTTATGCCAAGGGGACTGGAGCTATTATAATCGCAAAATAGAAAAGCAATTTTATCAGAGCCTATCTCTTTTGCAATTTCATAGGCAATTGAAATAGAAGCATCTCTTTGATAATTATTAAAATTTGGGATACCCTTGGCTACCGATGAAGAAAAAATAAAAATAATTACAGCAATCAAGATAGATACTGTTTTAGCTGCTGATCTCAAAGAAGAAAGCCTTGAAAGTATTAATAGAATAAAAAAGGTAGATAGTAATATTATTAACAGTTGAATTACAAGATTAACCTTGTCATTAGTTTTACTTTTATGAAAATTAAGCGGATAATATTTAGGATTCTTGAAAAGAAGCTTATCTGGATTATCATAAGAGCATACAATAATAGTTTCAGCCTTTTTACTGTTGCCAATAAAAAGATTCTTAATCTTTATCAGCTTAGATTTACCTTCTACTAGATGAAGCTCATAACCTAATTCTTTAAAAATATCGCTTAGATGCTGAATAAAAAACAGCTTTTGTTTATTTGTTCTTCTTTTAGCTAGAAAAACAGCAAATTTTGCAAAGGTTTCCCTCATGGTAACACCCCACAATCTATAATTTTAAAATTATGCCCAATACCGCAGCAATTGCCAAATAAAAAATAGGGTGTTTTTTAAATTTATTTGTAAAGAAAAGCAGAGCAATAAATATAACTATAGGTATATAATTAAAAAGGTTAACTATATTATGGGTTTCCTTGAATAAATCTATATTAAGTAATGAAGTCTTTATAATACCAACAGCAGCAGTGGCAATTAGGGCTGCAACAACTGGTCTAATACCATAGAAGGCATCCTTTACATATTTATTATCTTTAACCTTTGTAAACTTATTAGCTACAAATATACTAATGCCTACACTTGGAGCTGCAATAGCAAGGCTTGCAATAATTCCTCCTAGAATCCCAGCTGCTACAAAGCCAGCATAAGTTGCCATATTTATTCCAATGGGTCCTGGTGTAGATTCACTAATAGCAATCATGTTTACAAGCTGAGTTGTGGTGAACCAGGGGTAATTTTCAGCCATTTGAAATAAGAAGGGTAATGTTGCTAAGCCTCCTCCAATAGAGAATAATCCAGTTTTAAAAAATTCATATATTAATAGTAAATAAGTCACTTTTTCAACCTCCCAAAATAAATTCCAAATATAACTGCAAGTAAAATAATTATAATTGCTGAAATGTCGAAAATTAACATAACAAAAAAGGATATAACAAATAAACAAATTGTTATTTTATCAACTATACTAGCTTTAAGCATTTTTATAACTGCATTAATAATAATTACCGCTACACAAATCTGAATACCATTAAAGGCATGCTCCACAATTTGAAGGGAGGAGAAGTTTTGTATTAATCCAGAAATTAATAAAATAATAATGACGGAAGGTGAAAAAACACCTAGGGATGCTGCAATTGCACCAGAAAGCTTTTTTATTTGGTATCCAATATAGGTTGCAGTATTTATTGCAATAATCCCAGGAGTACATTGAGAAATAGCATAATAGTCCATTACTTCAGGCATACTAGCCCATTTTTTATTCTCCACAACTTCTTTTTCTAAAATAGGTAACATAGCATATCCACCACCAAAGGTAGAAATACCAACCTTAAAAAAAGTAATATATATTTCTAATAAAAATCTCATTAGTATTCTCCTTTCTGATTTTTTAAAAAACTAATTATCTTATCTACAAGTATTTCACCGGCTCCATTAGCATAAATACTAGAAAGAACCTCATAGCCGCCTTCTTTATAGCTTTCCTTATCAGCTAGATATCCAAGACAGTTGAAACAATATCCTATAATGTATGTAGAAACATAAGGTGATCTTTTGCAAATCTCATCATCTAATTTACTGAAGAGTTCAAAGGGTAAGAAAACTAAAGCATGGTTGTTAAGGGTTAAAATAGCACATGGAATTAGAAGTGGTTCATAGTTTTTATTTAATGACATTAGATATTCCTTTTTGATACCCTGTAAAGTAGTTTCTAATAGTCGCAATTCTCCATGATTAGTGTTTTGATTAGAGTTAATTAGGTTAGAAAACTTTTTGATCTCTTCTTTATAATAGTTTTCATGATGGTATTCTTTCATAGGTAGATTAAAAATATATTCATTAAAGGTTACGTTTTCAATTGCTTCGAAGGTAGTATCTTTTATTTGATTAAAGGTCTGTTCACCCAATAAC
Organism: Bacillota bacterium; assembly: GCA_023451395.1. Lineage (GTDB taxonomy): Bacteria > Bacillota > Clostridia > Clostridiales > Clostridiaceae > JAEXZL01. The sequence goes on from JAEXZL010000028.1 coordinate 16,541, forward strand.
CTTCCCAGTCTATAAACCTCCTCAAAGGACTGGGATGTTCTAGTGAATCTAGTAGATACATCCCCACAGGCCCCCTGCAGAAACATAGATTTATATCCATAAGCTTCGCATAGATATTCCAAGCATGCTCCTTGATAATCCTTTGAAACCTCATTGTTTTTATAGCTTAATAAAGTGGGATGACAATTATAATTAACTACTACAGATTTTTCTTTATCTAATGAAATTGTTCTTAGAATAGTATTAATCTCTAAGTCCTTACTTCTTCTATTTTTACCAACTCCATTATAATAACTTTCAGTAAAGGAAAGCTTTTGTTCCTTTAAATTATCATAGGAAGTATTAATTAAATTAACGGAGGTATTTACTAGGCTGTTCATTAGTTTATCTTTGTTTAATGAATACTTAGGATTGTTATTTATAATTGGTGCTGAGTGTGAATGAACACAGGATAAAAGCACCTTGAAGTTTTCAAGGTGAACCTTCTCCATAATTTTTTCTACGATTTTTTCATAATTTCCATCATAAATCCCCAGTAAGTCACAGCTTAGAATTGCTAAATTTATAGAATCAGAGTGTACCAAAAAGCAATTAACATATAAATCATCATGAATGCTAATAGCAGGTTTTTCTCTTTTACCATAACCACCCAACATAATAGGAAGGGGAACCTCCATTTTCATTTTATTTATTGAAAATTTGGAGTTACTCATTTAGTTCTCTCCTAATAGTTAGTTTAACTCTATCTGTCCTGTGATAATTGACTGATAGCTCAAAAGGTACATCATTTTCATCATAAAAAATCATTGTAACCCTAAGTAAGGGGAAACCAACAATAACCCCAAGGATATCAGCAAGTTTCTCATCAGCTAATATTGCATCAATCTCTTGAACGGCATATTGAATTTTAATTTTTTCTCTAAGCTTATTAAATATGGAATTTGAAGCCATTTCCTCAGTTATGGTGCCCACAATGCTATTAACAAAATAAGATTCTTCATAAATCATAGAAAAACCATTTGTTAAACGGAGCCTTCTAATAAACCAAACTTTTTCATAAGATTCAATTAAATTTAATTTCTTCATTACATATGGATTTGGTTCCATTAGTGTTAATTCATATAGTTTAGTTGAAGGTTCATCTCCACGTAGTATAGTGGATTTATAGAAGCTCACTACTCCATTTAACTGCTTTTTTATATAATCGCTAACAAAGACACCTTTTCCGGGTATTCTAATTAAATATCCCTGCTCAACCAAAGAATCTATAGCTTTTCTTACAGTTACTCTTGAAACTTCAAATCTCTCAGTTAATTTATTCTCCGTATAAAATTGTTCATTTGGAGATAAAATACCAGAGTTTATTTCAGAAATAATAGCATCTACAATCAGTTGATATTTTGTTTTTCCCTTTTCCATATAAAAACCTCCTTTATAGTTAAGTTAACCAAACATCTCTTTTCCCATGACATATGTTTCATGTACACTGTAATCCTTATTTAAGACAACTAAGTCAGCATCATGGTTAATTTTTATATGTCCTTTAAGATTATCAAAACCTAAGAGCTTAGCAGGATTAGAAGTAACAGAATTAATTGCTGTTACAATATCAATCCCAGCTTCTTCAATTTCAAATTGAAGAATTCTATTTAATTTATTGCAGCTTCCAGCTAAATTTCCATTAGGGAGCCTGCATGATCCATCCTCACTAACAATTATAGTTCTTCCTAAAATAGTATGCTCGCCTATTGGTAGACCTTTAAATTGTGATGAATCAGTAATTGAAATAAGTCTATCTTTTCCCTTTATATCTGCGAGAATTTTTGCTGAATACTTATTAACATGATTGCCATCTGCAATAAGCTCTGCATACATATCCTTAAAATACATTGCGGCACCAACAGCTCCACTATTACGATGATGCAAAGGAGACATGGCGTTAAAGGTGTGAGTAAAGGAAGCTGCTCCAGATCTTTGAGCTTTTTCGCAATCCTCAAAGGTTGCATTTGTATGTCCTATTGCTATGGAAATACCATTAGAAACACAATATTTAATAAATTCCATATCTTCTCCAAGTTCCTCAGGAGCACACATCACATATATGATATGGTTATTTGCAGCTAATTGAAAGTCATCTATAATTTCTTTAGTTGGTATCAGCCTATTTTCAATACTTTGGGCACCATGAGCCTTTTCACTAATAAAAGGGCCTTCTGAATATATTCCCAGGATATTTGCTCCATCATAATCATTCTTATCCATTACTGCTGCTATAGTTTTTAAACCTTCTAGTAACTGATCATAAGGAGCTGTAGAAATAGTAGGTAAAAAACTAGTTACCCCTTCTGTAGTCAAATATTTACTCCATTCTTTAACCCATTCTACAGTAGCATGATTGGCATCTCTACCCATATACCCATGATTATGAATATCTATAAGTCCAGGAAGGATTCTTAAGAATCCATAATCTTTGTCAGCTTTTTTATATCCATAGGGCACTATATTTTTTATTTTTTTATCTAAAATTTCAATCTGCAATGGCTGGAACTTTTCATTATACCAGACATTTTTGCTTTGTATTATCATTATTATTTTCACCCACCTTTAATATTTACAAATATATTATACATCATGTATCTTATTTATACAACAATAGGTATTGCATTATTAATACAATGGTAATATAATTATTATTGTAAACGATTATTATCAAAATTATCATAATATTTTGATAATAATTAAAAGCATTGGCCGATGCAATAATTCTTGTTAATAACTCAGCACTAACATGACCTATCACTTAATCGTAATAATAGAATTAATGAAAGGGGAAATTTTGATGTTTGAAGCATGGCAAATTATTCTTATTTTGCTCTACGTATTTATTCAGCCAAACGAAACAGCTGGTTTTAAAATCGGTATGGATAGCCCGATTTTAGCCGGGTGGTTTACTGGATTAGTATTAGGAAATCCAGCAGCGGGATTATACATAGGAGGTACATTGCAGCTTATGACTTTAGGAGTTGCTACCTACGGAGGAATGTCTATTCCTAACACGGTAATAGGGGCTGTAATCGGTACTGCATTGAGTTTTTCAATGGATGTCCAGCTTGCCTTAGGAATTGCTATTCCTGTAGCAACATTTGCCATTCAATTAGATGTTTTAAGAAGATATGCATGTGTATTTTTATCTAATAGAGCTGATGCCTTAATTGATAAGAAGGAATATGATAAGGCTGCAAGAATGAATCTAGGTGGTATTTTGGTTAAGGGCCTAGCAGTAACTATTCCTGTTTTATTAGTTTTAGTTTTTGGAGATGCCTTTGCAGAAGGTATTATGGCTGCTGTTCCTGCTAGTTTTATTGCAGCATTAAAAACCTCCGGTGGGGTTATGCCTGTAGTTGGTGTAGTTGTTTTGCTTAGATATTTACCATTAAAGTCCTGTTGGCCTTATCTCGTTCTAGGCTTCTTAATTACTGCTTATTTGAAAGTGCCAATGATTGCATTAGCTTTGTTTGGTATAGTTATTGCATTTATTGATTATAACTACAATGATAAACTTGAAAGTAAAGCAACATTACTTGCAGAAGGTGGTGATATTGATGAGTAATAGTATATTTACAAAAAAAGAGCTAATGAAAATTAGTGCTCGTCATCAATTCGGCCTACAATTAGGACATAATTATGCACGTATGCAAGGCTTAGGCTACTTTTACTCAATTTTACCGGCACTAAAGAAAATTTATGCAAATGATCCTGAAGGTTTGGACAAGGCTTGTCGTACCCATGTAATGTATTATAATACTACTCCTCAAATGAGCGAAATTATTATGGGTATGGATATAGCTATAGAAGAGCAGCAAGGGGTAGAGGGCCTTGATACGGTAATTGGTATAAAAACAGGTTTAATGGGACCTTTTGCAGCCTTTGGAGATGTAATTTTTAGTACGATACAAGGTACAATTTTTGGTGCTATTGCAGGTAATATGGCTATCAATGGAAGTCCTGTTGGTATGTTTATTTGGATGCTTTGGTATATATTTGTAATAGGTTTACGTTTCAAGATGTTTGAGCTTGGTTATAAACAAGGTTCTAACATTGTTAATAACATGCAAGGCAAGCTTGAAGCTATTACTCGTGGTGCTGGTATTGTTGGTTTGTTAGTAGTTGGTGCATTAATTTCATCAGTAATTAAATTAAAAATTCCAATTTCCTTTATGATTGGTGAGGTAACATTTGTTGTTCAAGAGTATTTAGATAAGATTATTCTATACTTGCCACAAATTCTTTTGGTAGCATTAATTTATAAGCTAAGTGGTAAGAAAGGTATGACAACTACAAAATTGATATTTATCGTTATGCTTGGTGGCTTAATTCTATCGCTTTTAGGAATTGCTTCTGCTTAAGGAAAGGTGATTAAATGAATAGTAGATATATTGAAACAGTAATTAATCTCTTACGTGAGATAGATGAAAAGGAATATGATAGTATAAAAAAAGCAGGTGAATTAGTAGCTGATTCAATTATGGCTGGTGGGATTATTATTACCTTTGGTAGTGGACACTCTATTGTTGGTGCTAAGGAAATTGTTTCAAGAGCCGGAGGCTTATTCCCAACAAAAATGATTAAAGATCCATCAGATGGAATATTTGAGCAGCTTGAGGGCTCGGGACTTGCTCTTACAAAGAGAGTTGAAATTCTACCTGAAGATGTTATGGTTATAGTGTCTAATTCCGGAAGAAATCCAACTGGTATTGAAATTGCAATGAAGGCTAGAGAAATTGGAGCAAAGGTCATTGCGGTCACTGCTGTTGAAGCATCAAAAAAATTAACATCCAAACATAGTAGTGGGAAAAGGTTATATGAACTTGCTGATGTCGTTTTGGATCTGCACTCTTGCGAAGGTGATGCTGCCATTACTGTTGAGGGCGTTGAGGGTAAAATCTGTGGTACATCAACAATAGCTACTGTGGGTTTATTACAAAGTATGATATTGCATGCCACAGAAACTATGGTTTCTAGAGGATTCATCCCTCCTGTTAGGATAAGTGCAAATGTTGATTATGCTCCTGCTAACCGTAGCCTTGAAATCGAAAAAAAATATGCCAGCAGAATTTACCGTATTTAATTCTTAGATAATTCATAGGGTGATAGCATTATACTATCACCCTATAACATAAGGAGGTTTAAGAATGCAAAAAATTGCAAATGTTCGTATAGATGTTAGATTAATTCATGGGCAAGTAGCTGCAATGTGGGTTAATACCTTAGGAATTACTAGGATAATGGTAGTAGATACTCCATCAACAAAAGATAATATTTTGAAAATGGCACTTAAATTAGCATGTCCACCTAATGTTAAATTATCAGTTTTAACTCCTGAAAAAGCAGCAAACAATTTATTAGAAAACAAATATAATGGTGATGCTATTATGATAGTTGCAAAGGGTCCGGAATCATTGCTTGATTTATATAAGGCTGGATTTAAGTTAGAAACAATAAATGTTGGAAATATGGCAAGTGCCCATGATACAAAAATGATAAAAAAATCTATTCACGTTTCACAAAAGGATATAAGCAATTTTAAAGAGCTGGCTAGTTTAGGAGTAAAATTTACTGCACAAATGTATCCTAATGAAGATTATTTTGATTTCTTGGCTGCGCTAGATAAATAGCTCATCTCACAAAAGAAATTTATGTATTAATTAAATTTGTCATTAAATATTAAGATAGATGGAGAGTAAAATAAACTATGATTGGAATTGTTATAATCAGCCATGGAAATTTAGCTGCAGGATTTTATAGCTCATTAGAATTGTTTTTTGGTGATGAAATTACTCAATTAGAATATTGCTGCTTAGCTGCTGAAGATAAACCAGAAGATTTCTCAAAGGAGCTTAATAATGCAATTAAAAAAGTAGATGATGGAAGCGGTGTCATTATATTAGCGGATTTATTTGGAGGAACACCAGCAAATAGAGCCTTATATGAAATAAGTGATAGTGTGAAGGTTGTAACTGGAGTAAACCTTGCAATGCTACTAGAGTTAATTACATTAAGAATAAGTTTAGAAAGCGTAGCTGATATAAATATCCATTCTTTAATGAAAGCAGCAGAAGAAAACATAAGGTTTCTCAACGAAGAAATAATGCTATCGATGAATGAATAAATGAGACTCAAATATTTTTTCTAATATATAAGCATAAATATCACATTATTGATATCTATGCTTAATTTTTTATGAATGGATTTTTTTATTTAGTTCAAATTGATTTTATAGCTAACCACATAATAATATTTCAGAGTTTTATAAAGATTAGTTTCCCCTAATCAAAAATATACGTATAATTAATATGGAATTAATACTTAAAATAAAAACTAAAAGATAATTTGGTCCATTGCATTATAATAATCATTCTAAAATGCAATGAAAATTACTGGAAGGATGGATGCTTATGTCCTCGACATCAAAGAAAAATAATAAGAAAGGGTTTAGTAAGCTATTATTAATGCTGCAGATAATTATTAGTATAATATTTGTAATATTATGCTTTTACTTAGATATGCTACCTGGTCTATACCTAGCAGTTTTAATAGGAGTATTATTAATACTTGCTGCTATTAACTATTTACTATTAAGGTGGCCTATAGGAAAAGCTGTGAGCTATGTACTTTCTATAGTAATCTCTATAGTAATGGTATTAGGTGGCTATTATATTTATAGAACCTCTGCAATGTTAAATAAAATAACCTCAGTCAATACAGAAATTAACAATATAAATGTATATGTAAGAGCAGCTGATGAGGCTAAAACCCTTGAGGATACAGCTTCTTATACCTTTGGTATCCTTGAGTCCCTAGATAGGGAACATACGGATGCAACAATTAGTAAGATCAATGAAAAATTAAATACTACCATTTCAACTAAAGCCTATGGTGTGCTAACGGATTTAATTGATGCATTATTAAATAAAGATATTGATGCAATTGTTCTTAACGAGGGGTATATCAGCTTATTCAAAGATATTGAAGACTATGAGAATCTTGAGGATAAAATTAAATCTATATACATAAATAGCCTTGAGAGTGAGGTTAATAATGAAGTAGATAAGGATCTTAGCTCCCAAGGTTTTGTGGTGTATATAAGTGGAATAGATACCAAAGGACCTGTATCTACTAAAAGCCGTAGTGACGTAAATATTCTTATGGTAATTAACCCTAAAACAAAAAAGATACTACTTGTTAATACTCCAAGAGATTATTATGTACCTCTTTCTATTTCTAATGGAATTAAGGACAAGCTTACCCATGCAGGAAATTATGGAATTAACACATCCATGGATACTCTAGAAATGCTTTATGGTATGGATGTGGATTATTATCTTCGCCTTAACTTTACTAGCTTTGTTACTATAATTGATACCCTTGGAGGAGTAAATGTCAATTCAGATTATAGCTTTTCTGCTGGTGGTTATTCCTTTACAAAGGGTAATAATAACTTGAATGGTGCTGAAGCCTTGGCCTTTGCCAGAGAGAGACATTCCTTTGCAGCAGGGGATAGGCAGAGGGGAAATAATCAGATGGCTGTCATTAAGGCTGTTATAGATAAAGTGTCATCACCAGCTATATTAAATAATTATACAGAGCTTTTAAAGAATATATCAAGTAGCATTCAAACAAATATAAGCAATGATGAAATTTCAGATTTAGTAAAAATGCAGCTTTCTGATATGAGAGGTTGGGACATATCCTCCTTTAGTGTTGATGGCACTGGAACCTCAGATTATACCTTTTCCATGCCAAGAAGAAAGCTCTATGTAATGGTTCCAAACAAAAGTACTGTGAATGAGGCTAAAGAGAAGATTAATGAAATTTTACAAGGAGAATAGATTTACAAAAAAATATACTTATCTTCGAAAGCAGTGGTTATTTCCATTGAAAAAGAATACAAGATTTCTGTGCTAAAGATTATAGAAAGCACCTCTTCGGAGGTGTTTTTTTCTTATTAGTTATGGTTAAAGTACCTCAACATACTGTGTTTTAATAAAATATCGGAATTAAGCAAAGACCCAATTCATATTATTTATCGTATAACGATAAATAATTATTGATAAACAAAAAATGATTCTATATAATATTATATAGAGGTTAATAAGAATTTCGTTTTTAAGGAGGAGAAAATGAATCAAAGAAAGTTGTCAAAATGGTTGAAAATAATTTTCCTTGGGGTAGGCTTTTGTGGTGCTGTGATTTACTTTTATATAATTCCTTCTTGGGGAAAGGATATGGTAAGCATATATCCCGATCTTTCCCATTTCTATCTACCTTGGTTGATTTTTTTGTGGTTAACTGCTATTCCCTGTTATGGGGTTTTGGCCTGTGGATGGAGAATTGCTTCTGAGATAGGAAGAGATAATTCTTTTAGTGAGATTAATGCAAGGATGTTAAAGAAGATATCACACTTGTCCGCCGGTGATTGTATATTTTTCTTTGGAGGGAATGTGATTCTTCTCCTATTGAATATGAACCATCCAGGTGTAGTTTTACTATCCTTACTGGTGGTGTTTTTTGGAGTTGCAGTTTCTGTAGCATCAGCAGCTTTGTCCCATTTGGTATTTAAGGCAGCTAGATTGCAGGAAGAAAGTCAGCTTACCATATGATTTGCTGGAGGAGAAGCTATGATAATAATTAATATTGATGTAATGCTTGCTAAAAGGAAAATGAGTGTTACGGAGCTATCAGAAAGAGTAGGAATTACTATGGCTAATATATCCATTTTAAAAAATGGAAAGGCAAAGGCTGTAAAGCTTGAAACCCTTGATAAAATATGTAGGGCTTTAAGTTGCCAGCCAGGGGACATTTTAGAGTGGAGAGAGGATAATGAAGAATAAAATTACTGGTAAATCTATATTTTATTTAGTGCTCTTTATTCTCTCTATAATTGGATTTTTCCTTACAGCCTTTGTTGGCCTTGTAATGTGCTTACTGCCTCAATGGCTTTTTGTTATATTGGCAGTAATCCCCATTGCTGTCTTTGGTGCAATGTTTATAAACTCTAGAAAGGGGAAGCTTCAAAGTCCTTGGGCTATGGTGATTACCTGTTTCCTTGCGGTGATTTTCCTTGTAGGTGGAGTGATTAACGGAGGTTTTATGATTTTTAATGATTCTTTGACTGAAACTACTGAGATAAAATATTATAAAAGGATAATTAATTCCTATGGATATCCTGATTCAAAGATCTACTTCTTTCCTAAAAAGGTTCCTAAAAATGCCCTCACTTCAGAGTTTTATTACAGCCCTCAGTTCTTGCAGGGAGGTTCTAACTTATATTTAGCACTAAAATATAATAAAGAGGATTATGATCTGGTAGTAAATGATCTTAAGGATAAAGCAGAGGAAATTATATATGAAGGCGGGAGAACATTAAAACCTCATAATGAATATGTGAGAGGTGATTATTATATAACTGAGGGATTCATTAATCGATATGCTCCAGATACTTACAGAACAGATTGGACATACTATATCTTCGAAAATCATAAGGGGACAGAGGATTGGTGGAATCATGGAAAAATAGCGGGAGTTGCAGTGAATGAGAAAAATAATATAATTGTATATTACCGAGAGAATTGGTAAATTGGTGCCTTTAAAAAAGCATCATCCTGCAATTAATTAAAGGAAGAAGCTACTAATCATTAAAGAATTATGTGTTTTCAGACGTTGTATAATTTGCTACAGTAAAAAACTAAATGTGTATTAATTGTAAAAATGTAATTATTTTCTTGTATGTTAAATGTTTATCTATTATAATTAAAATATATTATTAAAACTCTTTTACTTAATAATGAGAATAAACCTACTTAGGATAAAGCCAATAAATTATATTGTGTATAGTTTTGGCTTAAATAGCGATGTACTTTTAGATGGTAATGTCAGTTTATGCTCTATATATTCATCATCACACATTATTTTATGAGTGGATTCAATGAAAGCTCTTCGCAAGTAAGTTTTTCTATAGTGGTATCTTCTATTATTAATGTATCACTGCTATTATTATGCTTACAGAATCACATTCATATTTATTATGGATGTGATTTTTTTCTTTTATTTAACTAACAAAAAATATTGGAAAATTTTTATTAGTACATATAACTCAGAGGTGTAAACATGGCAAAGCTTAAGGTAATAAAAAAAGGCACTCAGGTCATTGTGGAGAGTAAATTAACAAGGGGAGAAGATATAAACGCTAGAGAAGTAGCTGTTTTTTCCTCAAAGCTTCTTAGAGGTCTTATGAGGCCAGAAGTAAAGAATAAGAGAAAGCTTATATACACTGCTATTGAAGTAACTGAAATAAAAGGTTACTTAAAGTCTGGATTAAATAAAGAAGATTTTTTTTTGGTACTTGCTCAGATAGTAGAAGTGGTTAAGAGGGTTGACTATAATAGCCTGTATATAAAAAATCTTGTGCTGGATTTAAGACATGTATTTATTAATAAAATTACAAAAGAGCTTTTCTTTATCTATCAGCCTTTGATAAGCAGAACAGCAGCAAATGATATTTTTGCTTTTATTTCTGATCTACTGTATTCTACGGTTTTTCTCCTGGAAGTTGACACATCCTTTCTTTCAGAAATAATAGCTATCTTAAAGAGTATGAATAGCTTTTCTACTGAAGAAGTAGAAGGCTATATTGAAAGAGTTTGCCCCAGGGTTTACTCACTATTTTCCAGACAGTTGTCCGGAAAAAGCGGATTCATAACGAACAATCCTCTAGAATACCAGAAGCATTATTGCGAAAAAGGATCAGAGAATAGTAATAATACTTATGGGGAAGAGGGTACAACCATTTTGGAAGAAGAAGGTACCACTCTTTTAACAGAGGCCTGGGAAACCGCCTTATTAGCGGAAGAAGAAGCTATTTTCCCTTACCTCATCAGGATCAAAAATGAAGAAAAAATAATTATTGATAAAGAAAGCTATAAAATTGGGAAAGACAAAAGCCTCGTGGATTATTGTGTAAATGATAACAATGCAGTGAGCAGAAATCATGCTCATATCATCTCAAAAAATGGAGGATATTTTGTATTAGATAATAACTCCACCAACAGAACCTATATTGATGAAGAAATAGTACCAGCCTATAAGGAGGTAGAGATACACTCTGGAAGTAGGTTAAAGCTGGGCAATGAGGAATTTGATTTTTTTTTATGAGGGTGAGAATATGAAGTTTACAGCTTTCATTGAAACAGATGTAGGAAATGTTAAAAAAATAAATGAAGATAGCTCTCTAGTAAAGATTGCCTCCACCTCAAAGGGAAGCAATATTCTCTTAGCAGTGCTTTGCGATGGAATGGGAGGCTTAGAAAAAGGAGAGCTAGCCAGTGCTACAGCCATAAGATACTTTTCTAGATGGTTTGATAAGGGGCTTCCTTATCATCTTAAAAACTTTAGCTGGGAAGGCATATCAGAAGTATGGAAGAGGCTCATTGAAAATTTAAACAGAATAATACTCCGTTATGGAGAAAAAAATAATATCACATTAGGTACAACCCTTACAGCCTTATTATGTATTGATGATAGTTATATGATAGCTCATATAGGAGATTCTAGAGCCTATAAAATTCATTATGACCTTAAGCAACTCACTGAAGATCATACCTACGTGGCTAGAGAAGTGAAGCTTGGACATATAACTGAGGAAGAGGCCCAAAAAAGTCCCAGGAGGAATGTTCTCCTTCAGTGTATTGGAGCCTCGAAAGAAGTAGTTCCAGAAGTGATTTTTGGGGAGCTTGAATGTGGGACAAGCTACTTGCTCTGCTCCGATGGCTTTAGAAATGAAATAACCTCAGAAGAAATTTTTAATTACTTAAATCCCAAAGCAGCTTTAACAAAGGAAGAAAGTAAGGAATATTTAAGACTTTTGATGGATACTGCTAAAAATAGAAGAGAAAGAGATAACCTCACAGCAATATTGATAAAAGTAGAATGAAGGTGAGAATTTGACGGAGATAGGCTCTGCCATTGATAAAAAGTATGAAATACTAAAAAAGATAGGACAGGGTGGAATGTCCGTAGTATATTTAGCCATGGATAAAAGGCTGAATAAACAATGGGCTATTAAAGAAATAAAAAAAGAAGGAAGCAGAAAAAATAATGAGATTATAGTTCAGAGCTTGATAGCTGAGGCAAATCTCATGAAGAAGCTCGACCATCCTTCTCTCCCAAGAATTGTAGATATTATTGATACCGGAGAAACGATATATGTAGTTATGGATTATATAGAAGGGGAGCCCTTAGACAGAATAATAAACGAAAATGGCGCTCAGCCTCAGGAAAGGGTCATTGATTGGGCAAAGCAGCTCTGTGATGTCCTTCATTATCTCCATTCACAAAAACCTCCAATAATATATCGTGACATGAAACCTGCTAATGTGATGCTGAAGCCCGAGGGGAATTTAAAGGTAATAGATTTTGGTATTGCCAGGGAGTATAAGGAGGAAAACTTAGCAGATACAGTAAGCTTAGGAACAAAGGGCTATGCTGCTCCAGAGCAATTTGGAGGAAAAGGACAGACGGATGCTAGGACTGACATATACTGCTTGGGAGTAACCCTCTACCATCTAGTCACCGGTAAAAATCCCTGTGAGCCACCTTACGAGCTTTATCCCATAAGACAATGGAACCCTTCCCTATCAGGAGGACTTGAGAGAATAATTCAAAAATGTACTCAATTGAATCCTGAAGATAGGTATCAAAGCTGTGCAGAGATGATGTATGACTTAGACCATTATGAAAGGGTAGATGATGATTATAAAAATAAGCAAAAAGGTAAGCTTAAAGCTTTTATAATATCCTCCACCTTATGTTTTTTTATGCTCATTTCAGGCTTTACTGGGAAGCTTCTTGCTATTAAAGAGAAGAATAATAACTATCTAGATAAGATAAATATCTCAGCTTCTACTGATTATAAAAGTAAAATTAATACCTACAAGGAAGCAATTGCACTGATAGGCAGTGATCCGCGGGGTTATCATAAGCTTTTAGAAGCCTATAAAGCAAACAATACCTTTGGAGATGAGGAAAGCAATGAATTTACTGCTTTATATAATGCAAATAAGAGTGCCTTTTCTTCATGGGACATAGAAAATTTAAATATAAAGTACGACATAGGAACCACCTACTTCTACCTTTATTCCGGAGGAGATAATACCTTCAGAAGCAGGATATTAAAATCCTACCCTTATTTTTTGGATATATATGAAGCTGACACTCAGGATTTTGAGTATCATTCTATGGCTGAAAGCTATTATATTATAGGGAATTTTTACTTTCAATATGTGGTGAATTCCACAAGTATAAAAGAACCTACCAAGGAGGCTTATGAGTCTCTCCTGAATTCCCTGGTTTTATGTATGGAGAATGTTGAGGAGTATTCTTATGACGACGCGGCATATATAAAGCTGATTATGTACCAGGAAATAATGAATCTATTAAATGATCATAGAAAGGGCCTTGCCCTAAAGGGGGTAGAGCAGACTAAAGTAAAGGATATCATAACTAAGGCTCATGAGGAGGCGGTAGGTTTGTCTGTTACTCAGACTGCATCCCTTGATATTCAAGATAATATTGATGATATTTATTTAGGATATATGGAGGCCTTAGAGCGTTCTTATATCAATGTTGAGGAAAGGAGATAATCATGCAGGCAACCTACGAAATAATTTCTACAATCTCATTTTCCTTATCGCTATTATTTTTTCTCCTATCATTATTTTTATGGTTAAAATTTGATATCTGGAGAATTATAGGTGATTTATCTGGAAGAACAGCTAAAAAGAGTATAGAAAGGCTCATAGCCTCTAGGGAAGCAACCAGTGTAAAAAAGAGGGACAGCAGGCCTATACCTTTTTCTAAAGGAAGGATAAGTGAAGCTATAGGGAATCTGGGAGCTAATAAGATATCAGAAGGAATCTCTAAAAGCCTTGGAATCAATAAGGCGGCTTTATATACTGCTGGTACAAATATCACAGAGGATCTCCAGAAGGAAGTCATTATAGATAGTATGGAAACAGAGCTTCTGACTACAGAGGAAGAAATGGACAGGACACCTGTTGAAATTAAACTCATAGAAGAAATAATAACTATTCATACAAAGGATGTTATAGAGTAATTACAATATCAGTGGCTTATAGAGGAAGATAATAAAAAAGTTCCAAGGGGGATGACTATGGACATTAAAAAGAGAAAATCTGTGAAACGAGTAATTTCCGTTTTTTTACTAATGATATTTATGGCAAGTATCATAATTAATGACCCTGAACCTATACTAACAAGAGCTGAAGAGATAATAGACTCCTTTACCGTTATTATTAAGGATATGAAAGCTGAAAATGCCTTAATCACCTTCATTGATGAGAGTGATTTAGATAAGAAATTTGAAGTAAAAGCTGATGAAGAGGGGAAAGCTGTATTTCATAATCTATTAAGTAATACTACTTATAAGGTAGAGGTTAAAGGAATTACTGGATATGAATATAGTGC
>JAEXZL010000040.1 GCA_023451395.1 Bacillota bacterium
TTCCCTTTCTTCTAGCAGCCTCTATATCTACTCTATCACAGCCAACCCCAAGCCTAGAAATCACCTTTAGCTTATTGCATGAATTAATGACTTTTTCTGTTATAGGATCTATTCCCGCTATATAACCATCGCAATCCTTAAGCAAAGAAATAAGCTCCTCTTCTGTTAAAGGTCTTCCTTTTTCATTGAAAACTAGCTCATCAGCATATTCATTTAATTCTTGGAACAGCTCTGCTTGTTCCCCTGGCTGTAATGATGTTGGGGTAATTAATATCTTCATATAAAAAGTCCTTTCAAAAATGTATCATGATAATTATCAATATTACTTCATATAAATTTATGTCATCAAATCCAAGAGTCCATTACTTTAAATAAAACACTTTTGGTCTAATCCTATAATTAATTTCAGTATATAACAAAAATTATTAAAATTCTATTCTAGTGATTAAAGCTTTAATATTAAAAAAATATAAAAGCCTTTGTAAGCTTTAATCTACAAAGGCTTTAAAATTCATCTATTTTTCTACAACAACTGCTGTGCCACTAACAGTAACTATAATATGATCATAATATCCAGTCCATTAAAATTTAATATTCATTATTATAAAAATCCTTAACTAGTTTTCCAATTTCCATTAGCTTTGCATAGTCCGAAATAAAAAATCCTTCTTCATTTTTTCCTAATATGTGCTCACTCTTTAACTTGTCCAGAACATAGTATAGGTTCCTTCTGCTTATGCATAATTCTAAGCATGCCTCATGAAGGCTTTCGCATATAAAACGTTTATCTGCACAGTGCTCTAAAATGTGATAAGAAATTATTTCATACTGGGTAAATAACTTGTTTACTAAGGTTTTCTTGTACATAATATAAAGTCGCTCATTGATTTTTCTATAATAAAAGAGTGCAAATATTTCATTCTTTATAAAGCTAGTAAAACATTCTATAGACAACTTTATAAGTACCGATGATGTTATTGCTATTGTATCGCAATAAAAATTATTTTTTTGCAGATTGCTAAGATGACCAGCAAAATGACCTGGTGTCAAATCATCTACTAATATTTTTTTACCATTTGAAGCAGTTGCAACCACCTTAACTTCTCCTTCTAAAATGTAAAATATATAATCTTTATCCTTTCCTGCATGAGCTACAACCTCTCCCTTTTTAAAACGGACGATAGGGAGCTTATCAGTATCATAGCCACAATCATTAATAATTTTAAAAATCTCATCATCATACTTGTACAAATTTATCACCAACATTTTAATTATATTTAGTCAAGTCTTAGTGTCTACATCTAATTTCCTTTAAAGTCTATTTATCTATCCAGGCTACTACTTTTTCTTTTATAGCTTTATTAATAATACCTACACCTTTTCCTACAAAAATAGCTGCTGCTATTGTTCCTTCTCTTACAACAACAATGTTAGGATCAGTGAAGGCTCTCACCCCGCCTAATAATGCAAAGGCTAAAACTGCTGCTACAATAACCATGCTTGTATCTACTCTGGACTTAGCATTGTGAAAGGCTATCTTACCATCACTTGCTTCACTAATAGCCGCAGATAACCCTTCTGCAGGAAGTGGTATCCATTTTGGCATAAGATAGAAGGCAACTCCAATAGCAATAATTGCAATACTAATTACAAGATAAAGAAGCTGTATAAAATAATTTGAAGGCTTAGGCAGAAAATTGTTTACGAATAAGCATATATCAATGAAATAACTTAAGATAAATGTAATTCCAAATTGAAGTAACTGTATTGGTTTATACTTTTTTCTCAAAATAATTATTTGTAAAATTATAAGTATAATGTATATCATAGAAGTGCTCATACCAAGAGATATTCCTTCTATGCCAAACTTAGCAAATATTTTTTCACATGCTCTCGGGATTGAACTAACTGGTGATATTCCAGTGGCACTTAAAGCTGATATTCTTATTCCAAAGGCAATTAGGAAC
Source organism: Bacillota bacterium (assembly GCA_023451395.1). GTDB lineage: Bacteria > Bacillota > Clostridia > Clostridiales > Clostridiaceae > JAEXZL01. The sequence goes on from JAEXZL010000040.1 coordinate 1,968, forward strand.
ATCCCTCCAAAGTAACAAATAGCTTTCTTAATTATTTTTCCCAAAAGAAAGTACCTCCTTAATTTATCGAATATAATATTTATAAAATAAGGGGGCTTAGTGCTTTACACAGCCCCCTGTAGCTTAAAAAGGAGTATTATCAGCAATATAACAAGCAATTTTATTGTCAAGATATATTTCCTGTAGCTTGCTAAGCTGCTCTTCCGTTACATCCCCTGTTCCAACGGTATTATACATATAATCTCTTCCAAGCTGATCCCATTTACTACTGCCTAATCTATGGAACTTAAGCAAATTAATTTCATAGAGATCATTATCATTCATGAACTCAATACATTTTTTTGCATTTTCTATGCTGTCGTTATATCCTCCAATAATAGGAGTTCTTAAAACAAGTCTACCCTTCCAACCAGATTTTTTCAGTGCAGAAATGTTTGAAAGAATTTGCTTGTTAGAAACGCCAGTTCCTACCCTATGCATTTCATCATCCATATTCTTCACATCTACAAAAGCAAAATGAATATATTTCATAACTTCTAGAAATATCTCTTCACTGGTGAATCCAGAAGTCTCTATAGCTGTGTGAATCTGCATTTTCTTGCATCTTTTCAAGATTTCAATGAGATATTTATGCTGCATTAATGGCTCACCACCACTAAATGTAACCCCACCATCTGGCCCCCAATTGCTGAAATCACGTCTAAGGATTTTCATTAAATCATCAATAGATAGCTCCTTAACACACTGCTTCAGTGCATTATTGGGACAAATTAAAGTGCAATCAAAGGTTTCACAATCCTTGCATATATCCCAGGTAATGCTTGGTTTTCCACTAGTGTCGAAGCTTATGGAATTATAAGGGCATTTTCCATCACAAGCTTTGCAGCCTTTTCCCCATTTACACACTCTTTCAGAAAACATTATATGCTTCTTCAAAACCCAGCTCTCTGGGTTTGCACACCATTGACACTGCAGTGGGCATCCTGTAAAAAACACATTAGTTCTGCAGCCTGGACCATCATGAACAGAAAAGCTTTGAATATCAAATATTAGGCCTTTATTTTCCATTTAGAAAAACCTATTTAGCTTGGTAGCCACTACATCCGCAAGCCCCACAGGATGAATATGCCCAATTTTCCTTTTCTAAGCCTGTACATAGTCCAATACCATATTTGTCTGATTGGGTAAAGTTCTTGCAGTTACCACATTTTTCTGCTTCTACAAACTTAGTACAGGCTTCACTACCTACTCCGTCAATAGGAACAATCAGCTTAGTTAATCCACACATTCCCTTTTCAACATCTAAATGTATATAATTCTTGCAATCAACATGTTTCATATATTTTACCTCCTAATATTATATGCCCCATTGGGGAAGTTTTGCGGTTGACACCCAAGTGGAAACACGTTCCCTCGGACATATACCAAAGATGTGATACTGTGAATTTATTTCTGAATACTTTTATGCTTCATCATATTCAGTTCTGTATATAACCTCGTCCTGTATCGGCTTACCAATTTCACACCAGTATTGAGTAAATCCAGCAACACGAACCATTAAGTCTCTATAAGACTCTGGCTTCTTCTGAGCATCTTTTAAGGTATTAGAGTCAACAACGTTAAACTGAACGTGGAAGCCACCCTTTCTCATATATGCTCTTACACAGTCAAGAAGCTTTCTAGTACCGTTAATTCCTTTAACAGTTGATGGATGAAGCTTAAGATTCATCTGGGAATTCTGACACATTGAATGATCATAAACTGTAGCAGATTCAAATATTGCATAAATTCCATTTTTATCAGTGCCAGCAGCTGCTGACATTGATCCATCTGAATAAGTAGTTCCTGCAAGTCTTCCATCAGCACTGGCTAAGGTTATGAATCCTTGTGGTCCATGAGTAGAAACGGAAATCTGACACATGTATAGTGGTTTTCCATAGTAGGAATGGAATTGATGTACCCAGTCATACATAAAGTCTTCATATTCCACAAGAAGGCTATCAGCTTCCCAGTCTGCATTACCATACTTAGGAGCATTTATACAGTCAGCAAATATCTGTTCATATTTAGAACTATTTTCTGTACTTTCTCTAAAGTCCGGTGAGAACACTCCTGTCTCGTAAGCGGTTTTGAAGCCAAAGTTATTTAATAATGCATCGGTCATTTCCTCAATGGTATACTTCTTATCTACAAATACATTCTTCTTAATAGAAGCCATAGAATTTAGATAGGATACAGTACCACAGGACTCAAAGTTGATGGTAGCATTGTATCTTGCTCCCATTGTTCCTATATGCCTTCCAACCTTGAAGCAATCTGGCTTTAGCAGTGACTGAACCACTGGCATATTGTGCTTTCTCCAGATGTCCATCTGAATGTTGTTAGCCTTATTTACACAATCAGATGCAACTGTGAGATATTCGCCCCAAAGCCTAAATAGGGTTTCATAGGAATCTATTTTTGTATTATGAGGTGGGAATATCATCTTACCTGTTCTCTTATCAATACCATTAGTAAGAACTAATTCTATTATCTTTGGAAGAGCTATAAAGTGAATACCTGTACCGCAGGTGGGTGAAGCTCCACCAGGAACCATCCAAACCTTACCATCATAATCTAAGGGCTGGAAGCAGCCAGGAGCGGACTCAAGACATCCACCAAGACACCATGCTCTAGCATCTTCAATATTCATTCCCTCTGGGCCATATTGCCTTAGCATGAAGTTCATACCCTGTTGATTATTCATCCATGCAGGATATCCCATACCAAGCTTAGTACAGTTTGCGGCCTTCATTAAGAAATCCTCAGGAGTTCTTTCATCATAAAGTATCGAAAGCGTCGGCTGAGTAGTCTGGCATCTCATACCTGCTTCAATGATTAGGTACTCAAGTGGTGTAACTGCTGAAGTACCTTTATGGTTTAATCCTCCAAGGGAAAGGTTGTTAAAGGTATTACCAGAAAGAACACCACCAGAAACTCCTGAAGAAGCAAAGCATTCAATTTGAGTAATCTTAATTCTATATAATTCAAGAAGTTCAATAACCTCTTCATCAGTCATAACGCCTTCTCTTATATCCTTCTGATAGAAAGGCTGTAATACTTGTCCGATTCTTCCTATTGATTGACCGGATTGTGGGTCTTCATTAACTACTCCAAGATGACAGCAGAAGGTTATCTGAAGAGCTTCCCAGAAAGTTTGAGGCTTTCTATGGGCTGCATTAATAGCCATTTCTGATACTGCCTCATAGTTTGTCTTAATTGCTGGATCAGTTTCTATAGTAGCAAGGTAGGCTGCTCTCTTACCATGGTTTTCAAGCCATGTGCTTAAGCCTTTAGCTATTTCTTTCATAGCAACATAATAATAAGCTCTACTCATACCAAATTGTCCATCGTCTCCAGCTTCACCCATTAATTCTGTTATCTTCTTATCACATTCCTCTAAAATTCCATCAAAACCATACTGTAGAGGGAGATAATAATTAATAACCTCACGTCCCTGAGGAATAGCAAAGGAATCAAACATACATACTACGCTATCCATAACTCTTCTAAATTGAGGGTAGTCAGGGGTTAACCTTGAATATTTATCACTTAAATCTTCCACAGAGATTCCATTCCAGCACTTTGAAACTTTAACAAGGGCAGGTATCTCTTCTTTTCTCATACCAAACTTTTTTGCCAGTGAAACTATTTCACCATAGCTCTGAGTTATATTTCCTCCACCAGCTCCAACAATACTTATATCATCTGCTTCACTCATTGGAGGTGCATCGACTTCATTCATAAGAGCTTCAGCCTGGGCATTGAAGAAAGATGCACATACCCATGGAAATGGGAAGGCTCCTCTGACGAACTTATTCTTGTTCATAATTATTTTTTCGTAAGGTTGAACAGTAGGAGTAACATGAGATAAAGCAGCTGCCATAGCTTTTGCCCTTCTTACTTCTGTTATATCCCCGTCATTTTCCCACCATACTCTGTTGTACCAATAAGGTATTTCCATATCAGCACTTACTTTTAAGGAATAGTAAACATCTAATAACTTTTGGCTACTTTCCTTCTTTTCTGGAATCTCCTTTTCTAATGCTGCATCAACATCAGCCATGTCTATTCCACGTTCTTTCAAGATGTCCTGAAGCTTCATTTCATTTTGTTTCATAGAATTTTCTCCTTATTTTTTTGTTTAAATTATTTACATAAATTTAAAACACCCTATGATATAAATTATAGCTAGAGCAAAAAAAGGAGGTTAGTGCAATTTGCACAATTATTGTATTTTTGGAAAATATTAATTGGTTTTAATTTATATCTTTTATATTTGTTTCCAGTATAATTGTAAACATTTTTCCATATTAAATCAAATATAGACTCTATATTTGTATAATATCAAGCAAAACACACAATCGTAAATTTAACAAAATAGCAAATTCTTTTCTTTTAGATTCAATAGTATCTGCTGACATATTGATAATATATAAAAAATAAAAAAGCCTTTGTAAATTTTAATCTACAAAGGCTTTTAAAATCTATCTATTATTCTACAACAACTGCTGTACCACTGGCAGTAACCATAAGCATACCGTTATCAGCTCCAAGTACTTCATAATCCACATCTACACCAACCACGGCATTGGCTCCTCTGGCAGCAGCTCTCTGCTCCATTTCCCTTAAGGCATTTTCTCTGGCATTCATAAGCTCCTCCTCATAGGTTGCAGAACGTCCCCCAAAGAAATTACTGAGACCAGCAGCAAAATCCTTAAAGACATTCACTCCAGAAATCACTTCGCCAAAAATAATACCCTTGTATTCCACAATCCTTCTTCCCTCCACTGTGGGAGTAGTTGTAGTGATCATAATATAACCTCCTTACCCTTATAAAATAATTGAATTAAGTAATTAATTTTTATAATTAGATTGTACTACTTAATTATATGGTTGTATATTTTTCTTTATTATTTCAATTAGTTATAAATCATTAGCTTTAGACATACATAAGGATGTGATTTTGCAATATGACGGAGTTTAGCATCAACAACGACCAACTTAAAGCTTTAATAGAGTCTATTGATAACGGCATACTTGATATTAATGAAATATCCCATAAGAATTCAGAAATAAAAAGAGATAAAATACTGAAAGGACATCCATACAGTATATATTACCAAGAAAAAAATAATTGCTGGTATACGTACTTGCGAGATAGCACAAAGAAAGAAAAAAGAAGGCTATTAAGAAGAAAAAACAGAAAAGATTTAGTAGATGCGCTTGTTGCTTTTTACAGCATATCTAAAAATGAAGATACGGAGTTAAATACCTTGAGAAATTTATACCCTAAGTGGTTGGACTATATGGCTGCACGCTCCACTGCATCCACTACTATTATAAGATACGAAAACGATTGGCGTCGCTGGTTGGACAAAGATCCTATCATTGATCGTCCATTAATCACGCTTGATTATATTACCCTTGACGAATGGGCTCATAGAGTTGTTAAGGGAAATAATGCAATAAACCAACCAATGACAAAAATGCAGTATTATAATACAGCTACCGTCATAAATGGATGTCTTAATTATGCATTAGAGAAACACCTTATTCAAGAAAATGCTTTTCTTCGGGTTAGAATTGATAAAAAACTTTTTTATAAAGCTGAAAAGCCATTTAAAGATGATCGTGACCAAGTTTTTAATGAAGAAGAATTACCGGAAGTAAGAAAATTAGCCTTAAGCGATTATACGCTTAATAAAGATGAAGTAGCTCTTGCAGTTTTTACCATTTTTTATACTGCATTAAGAGCTGGGGAGGCATGTGCTTTAAGATGGAAATCTTTTAATGAGGATATGACCGAGATTAAAATTAATTCTCAAATTGTAAGAGATGAGAAGCGAGATAAAAATGGAAATTGGAAGAAGGTAAAATGGATAATGGTTAATTACACGAAATCCATTAACGGCGAAAGGGAAATATATGTTCCTGAGAAATTAAGAGAGATTTTAATAGAACATAAAAAATATAAGAATCCCAAAAGCGAAGACGATATGATTTTCACACGTACAGATGGTACATTTATTAACTGCACTCAAACATATCGACGCACCATAAAAAATTCCAATAAGATTCAAACTTACAGAAAAGGTACTCACAAATTAAGGAAGACTTACCTCTCAGTTTTGTATGATGGAGGAATACATGAAAGTACTCTCACAAAAATAGCAGGACAAGCTATAGATGGAAGGGTTCTGCACAGGTATTATCTAAAAGATAGAAAATCTCAGGATGAGATAAGGAAAAAAATAGACGAGTTGATTTAAATATTAGGCTTTGTTAAAGAGACTTGTTGATATTTAATCAAAAAATATGCTCGTATTAGGACATATTTTCTGTGAAAGACGACATAAAAAATACCGCACATTCATTTTGAATAGTACGGTATTATGGTTAAGATAATATTTGATTTTACTTTCGTAATAAATAAAGAATATGAATTAAAGACTATGCTCATTTTGCAGGGCTAAGCATTAGAATAATGTATTAAATCAAGTTCAAAATTATTTCGCTTAAATCCATTTTCTTCTATATGTGTTTGTTTTAATCCAATTTTTCTCAATACAGATGCACTTGCTGGATTTTCAGATACTACTTCTGCTTTAAAAATGGTATTTGGGTATTCATTCAAAACATAATGCATTAATGCACTCGCTGCTTCGCTTGCATAACCACACCCCCAGTGAACTCGAGATATTTGATAATAAAGCCCATAAATAAAATTTCCCTTATCCATACAAATGCAACCAACCATACCAATAGCTTTGTTATTTAGCAGAATAACAAAGCGGTCTATAAAGTCTTTGTCTGTCCGATTAATCTGATGTTCAATTAAGTTAATACATTCATCAATAGTGGTCAATAAAGGTGTAAATGTATATTTTATTACTTCAAAATCGCTCCATAATTCAAGGAAATCGTTTGCATATTTAACATCAAGTCCAACCAATTCAAGCCGTTTTGTTTTCAGCATACTACACCTCCAAATAATAATTTTTACTTCGCAATAGTAAACTATTGAGAACTAATTATACCACATTTTACCAGTGCCGTACTATTCAATTTTCAAAGAACATTTATGTCGTAATTTTTTCATATTAAGTATTAAATTGTTTGCAAATAACAATTTGTTAAATCGATATTTTTTTTGCTCTTATAAATAAAAACTGTGGCCTTTTGGTTAATATATCATATATATTAGGTCTCTTATTTTTAAATTGTTCTGTTGGCATAGGTTCTAATAACTTCTCTATTATAAATCCCGAATTAGTTACCGCTGAGATAATATCGGATAATGGTCTCCTATAAAATTGTACTTTCACCTTTCCATTAATGATACTCCACTCTTCTTCTAATAATTCTGTAAGAAAATAGTTATCTTTATTATGTACTGTAAAGTCCATAAACGGATGATGAACAGAAAAAATAAGTTGTCCACCATCTTTTAAAATTCTGTTAAATTCACTCATCACAGTATCCCAATTTTTTAAATAATGGAGAGTTAATGATGATACTACAATATCCATAGATTTATCTTCTATAAAATCTAAAGGATCGTTCAAATCTGCTCTTATAATTTCGGCATCATTTCCAACTCTTTTTTTTGTCATTTCTATCATTTTGGGGCTAAAATCTACTGCAATTACATCTCCCCCCTTATCCAATAGCCATTTAGTGTACCATCCTGCAGCACAGCCTGCATCCAAAACTTTTTTTCCTTTTACTTCTGGAATCAATAATATGGTGGCAGGTCTCTCATAATAGGCATTATATGGTTTCGTATCTACGTATTCAAAATAATGCTCTGCCATTTCTTCATATGAATTAAAGGCAACTGAATCCTTGCTTAAAATATGATCTTGTTTTAACAGATTACTCAATATTGTCCCCCTATTATTAATTTACGATAATCTACTATTCTGTAATAACTTAATTATACATTATATGGATATCATTATTAATTAAAATGTATCTTATTTTCAACACTCTTCTTTAACAAAGCCAAATATTAAAATCCTTTCACGTTATGCTATATTATATTCTTGTGGGTATTCTCCTTCTGGGGTTATGCTATTCATGATGAGTATCCCCTTCTTTGTGTAAAGTCCACTAATCATCTATGTTAAAAATATTAAAGAATACATTCTTATCCCTTAGCAATTACGAAAAACCTTATTGTTCGCAATAAGTTCCTCAAATGTGACAGGCTGATAGTATTTACCTCCACACCAGCATTAAGTGCGTTATCCATAGTCTTTAGCATCGGCCAATAAACAAGATTTTTCTTGTTATTATGGATATGTCCATAAATCAAATAATCTCCCTCGAAATCCATCATAGGGAAATGACAAAGAGTAACTTTGCACTTACCGTTGCTAAACACAAGCATACGGTCAACACTTTGAAAGTATTTGGAGAGCTTCACTTCTTTCATCCAACTATTATCATGGTTTCCAATAATGAGATGTTTTTTACCCTTAAGTTTATTCAAGTATTTGACTGGATCTACATAAATTTTAAACATCATATCTCCAATTATATAAACAGTGTCAGAGTTAGTAACACGGGCATTCCAATTTTCAATAAGAGAGCGATCCATCTCAGTAACATCACTGAAAGGACGGTCACAATGCTTGATAATATTTGCATGTCCAAGATGTAAGTCGCTTGTATAAAAAATCATTTTTAAAAATCTCCTTATAATCTTTTTATAAGTATATCACAAGGCTCTGAATTATCAATTTATATTGTATTAGAAAGTATTTTTACGTAAAAGTGCTTTTCAGTGGCTACATCTTCCTGATTTACTTTCACTAAGGTAGAAAAACTTACTCCAATATTCACTTAAAATCATTCAAAATCTATTATATAAGCCTATTAATTTTTATCTTCACAACTGTCTCCATATGTGTTTTGGCAGTTTAGTTATATAAATACGAATTAATATATATTTTGTGTAAGGACTCCCCTAATGCGATTAGAATGACCAATTTATAATCTAAAATTCAAATAATTATACATTTAGTGTATATCCAAGTTTATTAAAAAACCTATTAACTAAAACCCCTTGTTCTTCCTTTGGTGTTTCAGGGTATAGCTTAGAAAAAAATATGACTGCAGTATCATATGCTATTTTTACATCATTATTCAACCTTAGCACCCTTTCCACCTCTCTATTTAATTCAGGTATAGTTACGCTAATGTCGTATAGTTTCAATCCTATTCCATGCATTAACTCAGGTTCATCTTTTAAGTCCATTATATCTTTTATAACTGTTTTCATAGATTGCTTTCTTAGATAAATATGTACTTCATTGGATATCCCATATTCCTCCACTAGTGATACTACAAATCTATGAGAAAGAGCATTATTTAGCTCAAGTTTAAGAAAACAAATAGGATCATCCCCTAGTACTTTTAAACATATTAAGCCACTTTCTTTAATATAAATATGGCCTAGTTCATGAGCTTCTGCCTGAACTTGTTCCTCTTTAGATATGCAATCAAGTATATATATATTATAACCATCAGTATTTGCTGGACTATTCGTTGACAGGCCATAATATTTGGCCTCTCCTTCGCAAATATATCTAACATCAAAATTACATAACTTTCTAACCTCAGTACGCAAGTTATCTATAGACATTTTTATCCCCCCATAACAATATCAAAGTAGACTTCATAATCTAACTTTATAATTTTAATTTTAGAACACATTTATAGAATACTCTATAAAATATTATCTAAAGCAAGCCACATCCACCACATATAACAGATATCCAATGAATACTTAATCTTAACTAATTATAATCGTTAATATGTTTTCTATTGCTTTTACAAACTTTCTAAAATTATTATCCCTTCATTCTTCAGCATCTTTATATCCTAATACCAAATATTCAAACAGTATATTTAATCCATTAATAAGACATTCATATATTTCTTCAATATTTCTAAAAGACTCTACTTTAAAAGATTGAATAATATTATTACGTATTTCTTCTTTCTTTTCCATTGGTAGTAGATGGTCAAAATATTGCCTTAAATCATTAAGAAGATATAACGGCGACATTATGGCTCTTAAATCTAAATCTCCAGTAATTACCTCATTCAGTAATGCTTCGTATAATTTTATTGACTTCCATCCTTCATACCCTCTTTGAGGTTTTGATACAATATTTATATAGAGCTTTCTAAATTCATTAATATTTACCCCTTCAATTAATGTTTTATGAAGCATATTTATCGCAGGTTCAATTACTCTTTCAGTTATTATTAGTGGCTTTTGAAATCCACTCATCTGCTCTTTTACTTCGTTAGTTAGATGATGTAAAGAAATATTATATTTTTTATTAAGAGCATCAAAGAGTTCAATTTTTTTGTAGCATACCTTTAGTTCACGGTTAGGTTCACTCCAAACGCAACACATTTGTGCAGCATAAAATTCCGAGTCAATAACCTGGTGGTCAGATTCAATATTATGAGGTTTTAGCGTATTTAAGGTAACTTCATCCATTATACTTAAATCTCCGAGCCAAAACACAATCTTACCATTACGATTTAAACCAAATGGCACTCCCCATACGCCACCTTGTTTTAAATATCCATATGTTTCTGAAAAAAGCTCCAAACTATAATCCGGATCAATCATAAAAGATAACAAAGCTTTTTTTGTAAAAAATACAGGTGTTAGGAAGCCTTTCTCTGAATGCTCTTCGTCAATACATAATCCTGGTATACTATAAAAATCTCTATGATCATAGTTAAAGTCCTGTTCTATACAATAATTAAATTTCTCCCTATAGCCCTTATAATAATGCTCACCCTCACACTGCCTCTTTTTAACCATTATTTTGTAAACGCCATCAATCATTTGTTTCGAATAAAAAGTATAATATAATAGCCCACAATCTATGCATTTTAGTAAAGGAATATCTTTAAATCTAATAACTCTATTTTCAATAGTAACTTTCAATGGTTCAATACTCACTTCACAAAGATTTTTACATTCTTCGCATTCATAGCCTGAACACTTCATATACTCATCTAGAAATGTATCATACGTTTTGAAAATTGTATTCATATGCTATACTCCTTGGTTTATTTTTCATTTTCAACAGTGCAAGCCTCACTGCCATATAATGTATTTACAGTAATATACACCCATATTATCAGTATAGTGCACTACAGTCAATTTAATATTCAACATTTTATGTAATGCATCTAAAAAAGAAAATCCGGATTAATACAACTATTTTAATCCGAATCTTTTAATTTATATTTTAAAATAAGCTACTACTTTTCATTATTCTATATCTTATTATCGATTATGCTTTCTTTTGCCCATATAACTTCTTTTCTAATAGGATTATTTTCGCACGGTGATGTTGATGTGCATACCTTAAATTCCTTTTTACTCCATCCATTTTGTGCGAGTTTGTCATAAATCTCACTATCATATCCACTTATAATAGCATTTCCATTTACTTTAATTAATGTATCAATTAATTTCTTATGTTCCTCTACTGTAAATTCATTATTATATACTTCTTTTGAAACTCTACTCTCTTTCATATATGGAGGGTCTAAATAAAAGATTGCATTACTTCTGTTCCATCTATTAATACAATCAAAAGCATCTTCATTTGTAACCTGCAATTCCCTAATCTGTTCTACTGAATCAGGTAAATTTTCATCTACATTTCTTAACCATCTACTTACAGCTTGAGCCATACCCCTTCTTGAATCTTTCTTACTATAACTCCAACCAGACTTATGATTCATAGATCCCGCTGAATCAATGCTCTGCATTGTTGCTATATAAAAGTAATATGCTTTATCAACAGATCCTGTTACCTTAGACAAATTATTCTGAGCGTCTTTATAAGTTTCTTTTCCATATAAAGTTAAAGTTAATCTAGATACTAAATCTTCGCACAGTGCATCATCTCTTAACACATTAAAAAAATTGAATAGATTGCTATAAATGTCATTATATACCCGCAATTCTTTCTTTACATTTATTGCTACAACACCACTTCCACCAAATACATCTACAAATATAATTTCATTATAATTATTAATATAATTGATAATTGTTTTTAATAATTCTCTTTGATTATTCCCACATTTTCCTCCATACCAGTTTAATGGACTAGATATAATCTTATCTGACAAAACAAAAACTCCTAAAATTAATACATAGTAAATTAATATTAGGAGTTACATTTATTTATACTATTAAATAAAATAATTTTTATCTATTTGGTCTATCGATAGCTTATGTTCCAAGCTCATTGATATATAATCCTCTTCAATTAATTCGGAAAATTTTTTCACTACTCTGATTCTAGGCTTACTTTCAAATTTATCTACTAAAATCAAGTAATAGTCGTTACTGCTATTCTTCATTTCTATAAGCTCATTCCTAGTCAATACAAAAATATTTAAATTATGAATGCTACTTTTTACTTCAAACTTTAATTTTCTTTCATCTGTCACAAGTTCCATATCATATCCTTTTCCAACTGAAGAGTCTTCAGCCTGAGGATCGGTAACATCTATATCTTTATTAAACCAATTAATATGCACTTTTGAATCATCGATAACTCCCAGCTGAAATTTTTCGATCAATGCAGTAGATTTATTTTTAGCAATGCTTTCTTGTAATACATCAAATAATATCTTTTCTCCAGTCAATCCTACGAATTTAGATGGAAATTCTGGATTTTGGTCTACTGAATTTCCCCGTTTTGCCTTCTCCATTTTTTTCTTTTGATTTTTAGCTTTTTTCTGGTGATTAGGAATATCAACTTCATAATCATTTTTGTTCCAATATATGTTAAACAAATCTATTTTCAGCTTGTTATAGTCTTTCGTTGCTTTTATTTTATATGAATCATCGTTAAATATTTCATTCATAATTATTATTTTTTCATCCTTGAACCTAGTTATACCAGGAATCATCTCATAATCTAATTTATTATACAGTTCCCTTTTAGATATTTTTAATTTTATTATATCCTTAAGGAATACAACGCAACTATATTTTTCATCGTTACTCTCACCCCAAATTCTTTCAGATAAAGCCTCATCGATTACTTTATCAAATACAATCCCGACATATAGAACTCCCTCATCAGTATCAGTTGGGAATATAAAAACCTTATCATTTACCGCTATACTTTTTGCATAACTTTTTCCCTTATTCTTTGGAGTGATTCCCCATGCATATACTGCTTGATTACCATAACTCTTTTCAATTTTATTATTAACAGGATTTAAAATAGACTTTTGTATATTTTTAATTCTTCCAGGTGCTATATAATAATCCATTCGTCTTTCTCCTAAATAATCATTTGTTACAAAGAAATTTTATACAATGCAATACTAATATTGTTTCCCAAAACTATAAAAATAATTATTTTGGAGACTTTAAGAAAAAAAAGACAACCAAAAGCAAATCTCGGTTGACTTTCATTATTCTATTTACTTTCACAATCTATTTCTCTTCCGTCTAATAAAGCTATAATAATCCTTTTACTTTTAAACATAGTCATCTTATCAATAATCAAAAAAGTTATCCATAATTGCTTTTTTAGGCGAGCTAGCATAAAACCTATCTATAACTGTTCTTAATTTATTTCTTTGAAAATCATAATAATTAATTTCAGATGGAAGTTTTCCCTCCTCTTTATTTAGTTTCTCTATAAGCCATTTTACGGCTCTTCTGGCATCCTCTATGCTCCATTTATGATATCCAAACTCCCATGGCATAAACTCATCTTCAAAAGCCTCTGTAATAGCAGCAGAAATAGATTTATTATAATAATCGCATATTAATGTGCTTAATCTATTTTCACAAAAGTCTTTAAGCGTTAGAATATCTATTATTTCATTATGAGAAAGCTGCAATTTATCTTTTACAAGCCAGTTAATAGCATTGATCCTATTTTCTTTAACACTCCAAAACATAGAAGATACGGAACTACATCTTAGTTCCCATGGATACATCAAATTAGGGTAAATCTCATCAATAATATCATAACTACTATAATAATAGTTCATTAACGTTGCCAAACCATATTCTTTCAATAGGTCTCTTTTGAATTTCTCTTTTATATCATTTACTCCCTATTTAAGCTTTTCTTCAATAAGCCACCTAATTGCATCAATTCTATTATCCCTTTTACACCAATAGCTTTGAGGTATTCTGCATTTGATGAATTCAAAAGCCTTGTATTCCTGAGGATATAGCTTTAGTATATATTTTACCGCAGACCTTCCAAAGTAAAGCTTACATGGTGTCCAAAGCTTGTTACTCAGAATAAATTCTTTAGATAAATTATTTAGCACATCATTTCTCTCCAGCTTAAACTTTACTTCAATAAGGTGTTTTAATAACGTTAATGCCACTTTTTGCCCCTCTTCCTTCGACATATAACACCAATAACCTGGTGGAAAAGTAGGTATCTTTCTTTCAAGCACTAAATCATATATATAGCAATCGTTTAGGTTAGTTAAATTAATTCCTTTGTAATACAATTCCATAATCTCCTTAGGTGAATTATATTACAATTATTACCAATTAAATTTATAGTATTCTCTATAAAACAATCATGTTAATAAATAACTTATTTTCCGAACAAAATTTTAATTATTCCCATCATCAACTCAAAGCTCCATTTTCAGATACTAATCTATATTATATCTCCTTTAGCTTAAAACAATTGAACTTATTAAATAGATTTTTTATCTCTCTTTTCTCTAACCAATAACCCCCATTAGAAAACATATCTCTTTTTATACTGCTTAATCTACTTGGTTAAAAGTTTACAAAAAACAATGCAACCTCTCAAATACAAAAAGCCCTTGAACTCCAGCAAAACTGGTATTTTCAAGAACTTTACACATTACTCATTAACCACCTTAACAACTGTCTCAGCATGGCACGAGTTACCCCAAATGATATCTTGAGTCAAATTTTAATACCATACGCGCGTGAAACCAGGTCAACCAATTTTTAGCGTTTTCAAGGTAAATGGAAAATATCCACTATATTAGCATAGTGAAACTGAAGTACTTTTCAGCATAATCACACTCAATCCACCTTTCTATCTCTTCGGCTTTAATTTTGCGCTATACGCCTTGACATCCTCGTCATCTATCAACCATCCGTATCTTTGAAGAAATTCCAGCTTACGCTCGTCGGTATCGTAGTGCTCTTCTGTTCTTTTTCCCGGTACGCTTTCATTTTCTTTCCCGTTAAAGACACGACTTGATTCGCCCTCTCTATAAGAAACTGGTTCCCCATTTTTTATATACATACCGCAGTATACGTCTTTATATCCGCTGTACCTTTTTTCATCACCCACCATACCGTCTAATATGCCACTTGCCAATTTTTCAAGCAACTCTTTTTCTTCATTAGTTTTGTCATAACAATCCTCAATAAGATGAACTTCGATATTCTCTGAATCGTAAGCGCCTATTGGATATTCTCTAATCCAACCCTCAACTTGAAATAGTCTACCGCATTTTTCGCATTCATGGTTGTCCTCAGTATCAAAACTGTACACAAGATCCGCCCCCATGTCATCATCAAATCTGCTCTCGTTTGATGTTTCATCCCACATATACTCCTCCAAATTAACTTCCTGCTTTCCACTACAATGTGGGCACTTAACAGTACGAATAAGTGAGACAGCACGATAGTCATACATATTATTAACATCAATGAACTCTTCGCCTGCCTGCTCTCTCTGCTGTATCTCGTTCCAGAAATAATCAGTCACCATAGAATCATACTGTACGTCGTTTTCTAAAAGCTCTTCCGAAAGAAGCAACGAACCACGCATTCTTTTCATCTCTTCCTCTATTATACGCCTACGTTCGATAATCGCCTCTTGAAGCGTCCAGTCACCATCCTGCACCTTCATTATATCTCCACATGTCAACCCGGACTTTGTGAGTACAACCAGCTTTCTAAGTACTTCAACATCACCCTCCGTATACTCGGCGTTCTTGCTATCTGCAATAGATTTTTCAGGAATAAATACACCCTGCTTTTTGAAGTATTTAATCCGTTCTCTGTTGATACCGAGCATTTTCGTAACCTCTTTTGTCTGCATTATATGCTTCACCACCTTTCAATAATTATCATACATCACGGGGACATTGTCCCCGTCAAGTATATTTCGAAAATTAATAATAAATTATTTCCTGAAGACTTCTTATCTCATAAAATTAAAGTTTACTGTTCTGTCTAATTGATTTTCATTGCAACTATAGCAATTTTTACTCAGTTTCCCTCCTACTGTTGTCACACTAATGATAGACGGAACGGCATCAGCCTAATCTTTACAAATAACAATAACACATTGTATTGCATAATAATTCAATGTTGTCTGAAGATAATCATATACAAAATTAAAAATACAACTTATGCACTATTAAATAAGATTGAATTTACATTATCAGTCTTATTAACGTTATAGACTTTTCTTAAAGTATTTACCCATGTGTGCATAAAATTATTTATAGCTAAAATATTTTCTTTTTCTTAAATCAAACGCTGGAATAGTTCCTTCTAATACATTTATAACATGGTTTCTTATAGCTTCATCTTCAATAGCACCAGATTCATAATTTATTGTATGGTTAGACTTATCCATATTACAGAATATTATTTGCTCAGCGTCGCAAGCAACAGCAATATTAGGATTGTGAGTGACAATAATTACTTGTCTCTTTTTCTTTGCTTTAAGTATGCATGGCACTAAGTTATCGAAAACAGACTGGTTATCTAAATTATCTTCAGGCTGGTCTATTATAATAGGAATCTCCTCTTTACTAAGAGCTAGATAAAATACAAGTAATACAATTCCTCTCTCTCCCGGTGATAGTTCTAATAAACTCCTACCATCCATTTTTAATTTAAATTCTATTCCAATATAGTTTAGACTATATAATAAATCATAGAACTTTTCCTTATCAGTGACTTTCTTTGATGATGAGTCTATATCTACAGAAACCACTTCCATAACCTTTTCAATGAACTCACAAATACTATCAATATTATTAAAATCTGTTTCCTCAATAAATTTACTCATTTTAATTGCTGAATCAGTACGCCCTTTAAATACTCCTCCATATCTTTGATTTATATAACTTAGGAGATTATCCCCTAGCTTATGATCATTAAGCTGTATTTCTACATCAAAGCTTATCTTTTCCCCAACATCACTGAACAATCCTTGTATCTCGGATCCAATAGGTGCGTATATTTGCTCATACATCCCTACCAAGTCTTTTTTAATTGAAAAAATCTCTCTAATTTTTTTCTTCCTTAATTCATATAGTTCCGAGTATCTCGAATCAATTTCATAATTCAAAAAATTAAGCTCATTATTATAATATTTTATACTCCCTTCAGTAAGTACATCTCCTTGGATTTTCAATTTCTCTTCTTCCCACAGCTTTAAGTCATATATGTATTTCTGATAGTTCTTTTCAGCACTATCTGCTCTTGAAATAAGTTGTTTTTTATCTTCTTCTAGTTTATTTAACTGATAAACAAGAGAACCTTCTTTAGTTCCTATATCCAATAATAAATTTTTCTTTATATTATCCAACTTATTTAACAATACATTAAAATCATCACTAGGAGCATTTATTGTAATTTTATTTATTGAAGTTTTATATTTAGATGTAAAAGCTTCAATTTCAGCATTAACGGTATTAACCTCTAAAGTGATTGCCTTAATCTTAGGGTATATTCCGTTAATTTCATTTACCGCACTATTTATATAGGTTATTTTACTCTTTGTAGCCTCAATTTTCTCTTGAATATTTTTTATATTATCATTCAATTCATTTAATTTATTTTGATAAACTTGATCTGGAGTATTTTCAGGCTTTTTAACTTCGAAAGGCTTTGATTTAGTATGTCTTTCCAAAGTTTCTTCCATCTTTTTAAGACTATCTTCTATTTGTGTTCTGTATTGTGTAGTTTTTTTATCTTCAAGTTTTATAATATCATGGTTAATTTTATGTAATTCATCCTGAAGCCTTTTTTCTTCTACCTCTATCCCTTTTGATTTATTTTCTACTAGCTCTGCGAAATTTGTTGCGTCTCCACGTTCAGTTTTATCTACATAAGAAAAGATAACCTTATTAATTTCGCTTTGAAATATATTGTCCAAGTCATTACATACTTCCTCAATATATCTTTGTGGAAGATACTGTGCATTTTCAATTGTAGTTCCAAATAAACTGCTGTCTAAGAAATCTTCTTCAAAATGTCCATCAGCCCATTGAATGCACCCTTGGTAATCCTCAGAATAGTTAATTGGTTTCTTTCTAAATCTTTCACTATTTAAAAATGAAGCATGCGTCATATTTTTGCTCTTACATAGATGAGCAATTATATCAGAAAATGCACTCTTTCCACCACCTTTATTACCAATTACAGCTGTCAATCCTGGATTAAGTATTAAGTCAAAGTTAAACCAATTAACTGACTTATTTTTAGGAGAATCAATTCTCTTTACTGCAATTCGTTCTATATTAGCTTTTTTATTTTTTCTCTCTCTTTCTAAAGCTGGAGGAGCAGTTCCAACAAATACCCTTTCCGATGGGTGATAAACACACTGAAGAAGTCCATCAAAGGTCGGGTTTGCTTTGATCCATAAAGACTCTTTAGGTTCATATTTTCTAGGATCATGACAGTCAGAACATAAAATTACAGGCTTTTCTTCAATAAAATTAAAAACAAATTTTCTATAATCATCTATATCTTTCAATCTATTTACTTCAAAAAAATCAACATGATCGGAAATATCAACTTTCATCGCTTTAAAAACTGGTATAGTATTTTTTAGTTCTTTATCTATCCCATTAGTTTTTTTCCCAGCATGGATAGACACTAAGGCCTTTTGCTCTTGTCCAAACTCTATTATATCATCAAAAGTCCAGTGAATAGTTTCATTAGAATCTTTACACTTGGCATTTTTTCTAAGCATTATAGAGTTAAAGTCTTGTTCTAACGTTACTAAATCTTTTGCTTCTGAAAAAATTAAAATCATATGTAAATTAGATGAGCCTTTATCAGTTCTCAGCTCAACTCCAGGAAAAAAAGTAATCTCTGGTGCTAACTCACGTAGATGTTTTATGCGCTCACTATCAATTTTAAAATGATCTGTAATTGCCACTGCAGCTATTTTATTCTCTTTTAAAGCATTACATAATAATTCATCAGCATCTTTGCCCTTATACTCATAGTCATACGATGATGCTGTATGAACATGTAAATCCCACCTTCTCCATTCTGACCCCTTTGGATAACTCATTAAAATACCCCTTCCTCTAAAATAACTCCAAAAATTATACATAGTTACAATAACTATTATATAAATTATACCAAAAAATACTTATTCTGTATAAAAATTTTATTATCGACTAGTATCATTTAATATGGAATAGCATATAGAAAATAATATAAATATATAGACTCCTCGAGTATATATTCTATACAATGAAAGTAGTAATATAGTATTAGTAATTCTATCTTCACGCTCTTTTCCCATAACCAGTAACACTAGATTTCTTATCACATTTAAAACTTATTAAGTATCTAACAAACTTAGCTACCTTTTTCTCCTTATAACAACTGAAAACTATAATATAAGTCTAGCTAGTAAAATCCTACTTTTGACATTTCTCCACGATCCCCATCGTAATTACCTTTCTCATATATATTCATAATTACAAGAGTTTTACATGTCTATAGCCCACAAATCTTATAAACCTTTTTAAATTTCACTGTTATTACGCTTCTAATCTCTCATATTTATATTAAATAACAAAGAGAGGGAGTGCTAATAATTATGACTAATTCTGAAATTAGTAATGATCAACTTAAGATATTACAGGAACTTATCAATGCTGGCATTATTGATATTGATGAACAAGCAAAAATACTTGAGACTCACAAAAGAAAAGAAATTTTAAAAAATCACAAGTACCTAATATACCAGGGGAGCAATGGTTACTGGTATACTTACTTTCCGGATAGTAGCAAGAAAGACAAAAGAAGGCTAATTAAAAGAAAGAATAAATTTGACTTGGAGAATGAAATTATTCGTTTTTACAGCGAAAATTTAAAAGAAGAAAATAAAGAAGAAACCACGCTGAGAAATCTTTATCCTAAATGGCTTGATAGTATTTCTGATCATAACATGGCACCTACAACAGCTCGGAGATATGACTGCGATTGGAGAGGGTGGTTGGAAAAGGAAATAATATTAAGGGAATAAGTATGACTAAGAAACAATATTACAATGTATCTATAATCATAAAAAAATGCTTAAACTACGCTTACGAACAACAGCTCATAAGCGCTAATCACTTTCATCGGGTAAAGATCGATGAAAAACTATTTTCTGTAAAAAAAACTAAGCATAATGATATTTGTAATCATGATTTATCTCTCTTAAGAGAATTGGCTTAGGAAGATTACCTTACTAATAGAGATGAGGTAGCTCTTGCTATTTTCACTGCATCTTATACTGGATTAAAACCTGCTGAAGTTGGTGCTTTAACCTGGGGATCTTTAAGTGCTGATATGAGTAAACTCGAGATAACTGCTCAAATCAAAAAAATTGAAACAAAAAATGATAAAGGAGAATGGAATGCTCGAAGCTGGAGTTATGTAAAGAACTCCATGTCACGTAGGAGAACAGTACATATTCCAAATAATTTAAGAGAAGCGTTAGCAGAGCACAAAAAATATAAAAACCCCAAAAATGAAAGTGAGCTTATATTTATTCGGAAAGACGGTTCTTTTATCAATAACGACTTACTATATAAACATACGATGAGATATATAGAAAAGATTGAAGCACTGCAGTAAAGACAATGATAAGTTAAGCAGAACATACTTTTTTATTTAATATGATAATCATTCAAAAATTTATAAATTTAAATAGTTAAGTAAATGAAGCAGATATATTACAGGTACTCTGTATTTTATCTGCTTCTTAATTTACTTATAGTCTTAATGCAAGTATTAATGATCTAATATGAAATGTCTTAATTCTTATATACACCAACAACTTATTTATTCACACTAATGTTGTCACTTTTAACTCTCTCTATTAGTTTATTACATGAGAAATGTTCTAAGCAAAGCAATTTAGCTAATATCTTCCACAGTGTTATTTCCATGCACAATGTATAGAATCTATATTTTTTATCATAACCAGTATTAACACTCTATCGCTTCTTTCATATATACATAAATGACTGTGGAGCACATTTTATATTAAAGTTTAATTCCTCTAGTTCTAAGGGTTTTTTATAAATTCTAGTCTTCTTAATTGAAATAGCAAATCCTTTTTCTCGGCCAGCGAAATACTCTGTATATACATTTTTGTCTATTCCTGAATATAATTTTGTCTTCTCCCATATATTAATTGGGTTATCCTCCATAATGCTATCGATTTTAAATTCACCAATAACTTTACCTACTGGTTTTGTTGCATAAACAATTACAGTATCTACGTCTTCCCTTTTGAACAAGGTTTTCCTATACTCATATTTCTTTTCACCTTTAAAAATTCTATCTGCGTACTCCGGCCTAATCGATAATAAAACTTTCATCTACTTCACCCAATTCCAGTATATTATTAAATTCTAAATCACTTAAAGCTACGACACTCCAACGCTGACCTCTATCTAATCCTACAGCTTCTATCAAATCATGTCTAGTAATTCTTTTCTTAAGAGCTATATTATAAAGCATCTTTACTACATACTTATATCTTTTAGTTTTCCAAAACATCTCTAGCTCTGTTTCAGTAAACACACTATTTTTCAGGCAATATTGCAAAAAAATCTCGTAACTTACAAAATCATTTATATATTTCACCTCTATTATAGTGCAAACAGAAGTTGCTACCGAAGAGTATTCCGCTTTTTTACCTTCATCTGCTGTCCTATAAATTACTATTACATCACCTTTCTTGTATTGGCTTAGATTAATCGCTGAAAGATAAACTTTTTCTATACTATTAGTATATGGTGTATCTTCTACAATATGCTCTCTCTCTGTTTTCAACTTTGAATTTGGAAACATTCTAGTATGGTACTCAGGATATATTGCCAGCATCAGCTTTTTATTCCCCTCAATATTTACTCTTGGAAAATCAAAATATATATTTCCTATACTATTATCCGCATACTTGATAAATACTTGTTCTATTCCAGCTCTACTATTCTTTACACCATAATGTATAAAACCGTAAGTTGTTAATAAATTAATCAAGGAGCTATGATGATCAAAGATAGTTACGTACACTACTTGATATTTCTCTTTATACATTTCATCTATAACTATCTTTATAAACCTCTCACCTAATTTAGTGCCATGAGCATTAATTTTAAATGTTCCAACCTTAAGTTTTCTATCGTATTCCAAACGAGGTTCTACAGTATCATCACATCCTGTCTCCTCTTTCAAATATAGAAAACCCTGAATACCACACTCATCTAAAATATAAGCGTCTTCATTGCCTATAGCCTTTTTGTTAAACCAATCATCAAAACCTGGATAATCATTTCTTAAGGTATCAAAAAAAGTGTCGCTTAAATCAATTTCACCAAATTTCTTTCTCTCAATAACATCCATAATATCCCCCATTATGCTTGTTTCTTTTAATCTCTGATATACATTAGAGAAGAAAAAAAATACTTTTATTTAAAGAAACCAAGTAAACACCCAGTTAACTACATGGTTTCTTTTATTTTATTGTAAAACTTTCCCAGATACTATACAAGCTATTCAATTCGACAAAAGTGTAAAGAGCACGCCTTCTAAATAATACTTCTATATATTGTCGTTTCAGATTCATAATACTTTAAAAAACAAAGGTTTAATGCAGGCCTTTAATCATATACAATATGCTGTATCTTTGAATGATTAATGTCAAATTCATAAGATGAAATAAATCATTTTAAATTCACAGTTATTACGCTTCCAATCTTTCATATTTAAATTATATAAAATAGAAAGGATGTGTATATACGTATGTTAACTAATATCATTAATTATGAACAGCTCGATGATTTACTGAAATTATACGAAGCCGGAGCAATTGATATTGATGAGATTGCAAAAAAAATTGAAGAGAACGATAGAAATAAAAGAGAAGAAATTTTAAAAAATCATAATTACAAAATATACCAAGGAACTAATGGCTTCTGGTATACTTACTTGCCTGATCGTAGCAAAAAAGATAAGAGAGTACAAATAAAGAGAAAGAATAGAAATGATTTGGAAAATGAGATTGTTAATCGCTACAGCAGTAATCAAGGAGTACAAATTCTAAGTGGATTAAATACTATTAGAGATCTATATCCTCTATGGCTTAACTACGTTTCTTTACACTCAGTTAAATCTACATATGTTCAAGAGTATAAACTTAGTTGGCAATCCTGGCTAGATAATGATGATATCATAGACATACCCATCGGTCACTAAATTTTATAACTCTTAACGTATGGGCACACAGCTTAGTAAAAGGTGAAAATGTTCAGCAGCAAAAGATGACAAAAAAGCAGTATGACACTGTATCTGATATCATAAATGGATGTTTAGAATATGCCTATGAAATCCAGCTAATCAAAGAGAATCCCTTTTTACGTGTTAAAATTCGCAAAGTACTCTTTAATAGGTAATAATATTTTGATGATGATTTGAATAATCTAACTTAAAATACACTTCTATAAATCTATAATTTTAACCTGTAAAACACTATATAGTATAATTACTTATACAGATTCATAATAATAGGAGCAGTTAGAACACAATATATGTTGTGTCTTAACTACTCCTCTTTTTTGCTTAGTTATGTTTAAAAATATTGTTGATATTTAAGCATTTTAATAGGACTCCAAATTTAGAAATCTTTTGCATAGACTAAATTAAAATAGTCTTGAGTAGATTACTTATTTTCTAAAATACTACTATATTCTTTAATAAATTCTTTATATCTTATGATATTCAACTTGAATGTAAGACCATCATATAAGTTTTCTCTTACGCTACGGAAATCTTTTTTACAACTACATTCCTCGAAGCCTAACTTTCTAATGAGCCCTTTAACTCTTATATTACCTGACCATGTTTGAGTATAAATATCCTCAATTCCATTATTTAAAATATATTTTATATATAGAATCCAAGCTTCTGTTCCATATCCTTTCCTACGTGAACTTAAATCTGGAATATTAATACCTATTGTTAACTTGCCTTCATTGCCTGTATAACAATAATCATCATCTATATGGTAGGAATTTATCCATCCAATGTGCTTTTTAGCCTCATCATTAATGCAAATTTGAAAACCATGCCTAAATTTATAAGGTTCTTGTTTTGCAGATAGTCTTTTATTCATCAAAGAGCGATATCCTTCAGGGTTAAAAGATTCTTCTTCCATTTCCCAAGGAGCATCCCATTCAAGTCACTCTGTTTCTATAGTTTCCCACCTAATTCTGTATTCTATATCTTCCTTAATGAAATCTCTAAGGAAAATATTTCGCCCTTTTATTTCCAAGAACATTTCCTCCTAGCATAATTTCTATTTTACATTTCCCTAATAAAGTAACCTAATATTATTATGCACTAACTAAAAGTATTTGTAAATATTATACAATATATTGATTTTCTGGATTAGAAGTCTTTTATTTTTGTATCGGTATGTGAAGTATGAGATTACACTATAAAATATTAAATCCTTGCTATATCCTTCTCTGTACTATATACCTGTAGTAATTTAAACGCTAATACAGCATAAATTACATTCATTAAACACATTTTTTCCATGTTCGTAAGGCACTCATTTTTTTAAATTAGGCACTCAAAATGGCTAAAAAGGTATACTTTTTTCATCCAATAAAATACATATATTCCAAACACCTAAAGTTCTAAAACCCTTATAAATCAATACTTTAGAGCTCTTTTGTAAATAAATGTTATGGTAATAGATTTTACAGTACTTTTTAATAACAATTTAGTTTCTTAAAACAAAAAAATCTCAGAAACCTTGATAAATCAAGGCTTCCGAGACCTTTTAAATATTATTATGGTGGAGGTGACGGGAATTGAACCCGTGTCCGAAGGTAATGCGCCTGAAGCATCTCCGAGTGCAGTTCATATTTTAACATTCCCTCTGCTAGACGCCTATGAACAGGCTTCTAGCTTCAGTAGCTTCATTTTTTCCGTTCCTTAGTCAAAGCTTTCTAAGGCTCGGTTCCCTACTAATCGGCGCCCTATCCCAGGCCGTAGGCCTCCCGGGTAGAACGAACAGCTATATTAAGCTGCTAATGCAAAATTGTCTTCTGCGTTTGTGTTTAAGTCCCTAGTTTTTTAAGGCGGGCCCAGAGTTCCCTCCACTCGCTTCCTCAAACACTACCACCCCCGTCGAAACCAGAACACCCCCATAATAGTTTTGTGTTCTAGCAGAAGGGCTTTGCAATGTCCTCTAGAAATATTTAGTTGTAGTCTTTCGTATTTGTCTTTGAAGAGTATTATCTATATATTATCTTATTTGAAAGACAATTATTATATTACACGATATAAGCTAATTATTCAATAGGATAATAGCTTCAATATGGTCAAGATTTTGTTAATTCACCACAGCTTACCTTTACAGCCTTCTAATTCTTAATAAGGCTAATTATAGATCAATAAAGGTCAAATTTTTAGGAAATATTGGTAGGATATTTCAACCTCTTTATCCCAAAAGCTCCTCTAGAACTTCAAAGGCTTCCTTATTTCCTTCTTTTTTAAGGGCCGTGTTACCATATATCATATTTATTCTGTCCCCAAGAGCTTCAATGTATTCTAAGGTAAAAGGAAGGTAGTCCTCTATGCTCCTTATATATTCTGGGGTAAAGCATTCCTTGGATTTTGCCACTGAAAATAATATGAGCATAAGACAGTTTAATTTTATTATTTCCTTTAAAGAGCTGTTTACACCTTCCTTTGAAATTTCTAGACCTTTTATAAGCCTTTGGGTAAAATCTATAAGTTTATTTACAACTGCATCTAAAGGACTTTGGTGTATTCGCATGTTTATAAGGGTTTTGTGATTATTTTTTGAATCCTCTTTGATATCCTGAAGGTCATCTCCTAGCTGAAGCATAAAACCATAGCCAAGGCAGAAGATCTCTTCTTCCTTTGAAAGTTCTCCTCGCACAAGATACCCGTCTGCCAGCACCGATGCAGCTCCTTTTTCTAGAGATATATTTAAAAGCTCTTCCTCTGTGAGCTCATTTTCCTGCTGATAAAGGCTCTTTATCTGTCCCTTATTAATAAGTAGAAGGGAAGAATAGACCTTAGGAA
>JAEXZL010000055.1 GCA_023451395.1 Bacillota bacterium
TTAAACTTGCCAAAGCAGCGCGACTAAGAGGCAAATCAATCAATATTCCTTCCTCATTTTTTGTACCATTCTCTTTTGCTAGTTCAAGCAATAACCTTAAGGTTTTTTCCATTGCATCTTCTAATACTAAAGACTGCAATTGGGTCTCAGCATTGTTTAATCTGCTCGTTACGGCAGCCAAAAGACTATAGGAAAGATCTAAAGAAGTTTTTATTAACCTCTCCAGGTCGTACTTAGGAATTATACAAATGCGACAATCTCCAATGGCCTCTGCACTACTGTTTAGAGCATCATCTTTAAACAGAACCAACTCTCCAAAAAATTGTCCTTCTTTTAACAACCTCAAGATATATTCATTTCCGTTTTTCCCTACCTTAAACAATTTGATTAATCCTGATTCAATAATATATAAGTATTTTCCCGGGTCTCCTTCATGATAGATTATTTCACCGTTTTTATATTCTTTTTTTCTAACAAGATTATTAATCTCCAAAAGCTTTTCATTATTTAATTCAGAGAAAATTGGCACCTTGCTAACACATAAGCTGTGCTTGTGATCACATTGACTCATCTATTACACCTCTTCAACTCTTTTTGATTTAATTCTTCAACTCTTAAGTTGTAAAAACGATAACCCTCCTGGTAAGATTATATGTCTAACCAATGAGGGTCTAGTTATTATTTTACCAACATGATTGTTCTCTACTTTTCTATTTACTTTAATCTTTCCGCTGATTGATAACGTGAAAAGCTGCTATTGAATCTATTTAGGATCTTATCTTATATAACCTTAACTTGAGACTTTTTAACTTCATATCCTAATTTGTCAATTGCTTTTTCAACATCTTCAATTGATACTTTTTCATCGTCAAAGTTTAATTTCACCTTACTGGAGTTAAATAATACAGTTACACTCTCGTTATCTACACCATCTAAAGATTTAACTCCGCTTTCTATCTTTTGCATGCAAGACGGACAAGTCAATGTTTCCAATTGAATTGTTGCTTTTTTCATTTTTGTCACTCCTCTATTTTTTATTATGCACCACTGGGATTTTTTCATGTGAACTAATCTAATTTTGCTTTTATTATTATCGATTAATACCTTAGTTTATAACGCAATAATCTCATCCCATTTAAAATTACAGCCAATATGCTTGTTTCGTGTACTAACATACCAACTGACATATTCATCCATTCACTATAGAATACACCGGCAAGTAGAAACAATACAACACCTACTGCAATTATAATATTTTGACGCATATTATTAGCAGTTGCTTTTGCTAAACCAAGTGCATGGGGCAAACGGCCAAAATCTGAATTCATTAAGACAACATCTGATGTTTCAATTGCTACATCTGTACCAGTGCCCATAGCAATTCCTATCTGTGCTAAGGCTAATGAGGGACTATCATTTACCCCATCTCCAACAAATGCTACTATTTGATCTTTTCTCTGCAACTCTTTAATATAATTCTGTTTGTCTTCTGGCAACATATGCCCATGAGCTTCTGTAAGTCCAAGGTCTCTTGCTACTAAATCAACTGTCCCCTGATTATCTCCTGAAAGAACTACTAGATTTTTAACTCCTAACCTTTTTAAACTTTTAAGATCTTCTTTAACACCTGGACGAATAGGATCACGAATCCCCATAAGTGCTTTCAATTCTCCATCAATTGATGTTAGAACTAGGGAGTTTCCATTTGCCTCCATTTTGGCAATATCTACACTGACTTTTTCATTTAAAGAAACATTTTCTTTTTCCATTAGTGCTACATTACCAACTACCACCCTGTGTCCATCTATATGAGCAATGATTCCTCCACCCTTTACAACATCAGTTTTTTCTACTGCATAGGCCCTAGCATTACCAATATATTCTACAACTGCTTTTGCCAGTGGATGGTCTGATTCCTTTTCTACACTTGAAAGGTAGCCTAATACTTCATGAACATTATCTGTATACATTTCTTTATCTACTACCTTTGGATTCCCTATAGTCAATGTTCCTGTCTTATCAAATACAATTGTATCAACTCTGCTAAAATCATTAATGACTTCACTACCCTTTAGTAGAATCCCATTTTTTGCTCCATTGCCTATACCTGCAACATTTGAAACTGGCACTCCTATAACCAATGCTCCCGGGCATCCTAGAACTAAAATTGTAATTGCTAGTTCAATATCCCTGGAAACTAACCATACAATAAAGGCTAGGACTAAAACTGCTGGAGTGTAGTATTTTGAAAATCTATCAATGAAACGTTCAGCCTCTGATTTTGAATCCTGTGCTTCTTCAACTAATTCAATAATCTTACCAAAAGTGGTATCTTCACCTACTCGATCCGCAACTATTTGGATGGTTCCATTTTCTAAAATTGTTCCTGCGAATACCTTAGAACCCTTCTTTTTATTAACTGGAAGGGATTCCCCGGTTACACTAGCTTCATTTATATGACCCTCCCCAGTTAACACTGTTCCATCAACAGGTACTTTAGCACCGGTTTTAACAAGTAAAATATCTCCTACATCAACATCCTCTACTTCAACTACTTCAAACTCACCGTTTTCCATCTGTTTTAAAGCACTTTCTGGAGCCATTTCAATCAATTCCTTAATTGCAGAACGTGTCTTATTCAAAGTTCTTTGCTCAAGAAAAGCTCCAAACAAGAATAAGAATATTACAATAGTTGATTCTTCAAAATTTCTTATTAAAAATGCTCCTGCAACTGCGATAGAAACCAAGACATCTATACTGACAACTTTAACCTTTAATGCCTGATAAGCTTGTATTGCAATAGGTACAATACCTATAATGGATGCAACTGCCAATGCCCACGTGAATATTTCTACCTTACCAAAACCTAATTTACTGATAAAAGCAATTACAATTAAAATAGCACTAACTAGCATTATATGATTTTTTCTACTCAATATAAATTTTTGTATTTTTATTCACCTCTCTTTAAAACAATTAATTACAGGAAAAAGTAGCATAAATCTAATGATGATAAGCTTTATCTAATTCTGCTAACATATTGTATACCGCTTCATAACTTTCACATACATCACTTGGTACTATATAGTTATCAGTGACTTCTCGTAATTTAACGAACTCGTCATCTAAGCTGGGCTTTTTTGCTTCTGTATCTTTAGATTTCTTAGCAATTGCATCGTATAACTCTTGAACTACATAAAACTCTGGATGATTACCACCATGCACCCGTGCTACAACTTGTACATATTGTTTTAATCTATTGAAATATTTTTCCTTTGCTTCATTAAATGTTAATTGTTTTGACATTTTATCTCCTCTTTCTTATTTATCTTTGATTCTTTATTGTAATTCCATATTATCAAGGAGTTATGAAATTTGCTTTGACCTAAATCAAATTTATAAAAAAGAGTATAAATAACAGCAGCCTTGAAAATGTCTTTTTTTAGGCATTCTCAAGGCTACATTGCTTATTTTTTCTCCAGCAGCACTATCGTTTCAATGTATATTTTGTTATAAATTATATCTTAATCTATGTTTTTCTGTTTATAATATATTCTCATAATTGTAACTACAACTCCAATTAAGAAAACTACAGTTAAAAATAACATAGCGGCAAACCAAAGCCCAAAAGCATCCTTGATGGTAGAACTATTGTTTTGTAGGTTTGGAAGGATAAAAAACAACCATCCCACGAAGAATACTGAAACTACTTGAGGCAATAATCTAAGATAATATCTCCAATTAGGATGCTGCTTACGTCTATTAGCCCACTCCTTACTACGAATAATGCCTTTAATACCTAAGATTAGATATATTAATGTAATGAAAGCAAGTGATAAATCTATTATCTTGGGTATAGGAGCTTTATTTTCGGGAATCTGTCCTTCAGTTATTTTAACAATACCAGAACTTATCTCATATGAGTGTTCAAAAGTAGTTGTAAAGCTATTTAGTAACACAGCTACAGCATATCCACTAGAAGGTACAATATCCTGTTGTGCTTGGAAAGTAGATAACGCCCCACTATGAGAAACCCGTGCTGGTTTAACATTGGGAGAACTTAATGACCAGCCAAGACCATATTTAGAACTTCCAGGCTGAGAAGAATAGGATTCTTCTAGCAATGATTTTGATAGTAGACTTTCTCCATTGGAATTTTCCCCTTTATTAGTGTGCATGGAAAGCCATTTCCCCATATCTGAAGCGGTGGAAACTATACCACCAGAACCTGCAAACATTTGTTCAAGCTCTGACCAGGGAAGTGCAGTGCCATATGCTGTTATGTATCCTTGAGATAATCCCTTTACAGGATCTCCTGAGTTTATAGCTGATAGGGTATCCTCCATTCCTAGTGGGAAAAATATCTTTTCTTTAAGATATTGTGGAAATTCCATACTGCTTATTACTTCTACTAACCGAGCAAGGATCCAGTAATTAGCATTGCTATAAAAATATTTATCTCCTGGCTCCCACTGAAGTTTCCAATCATGTAGTCTCTTAACACCTAATTTTAAGGTATTGGCTGGTGGCACAATGGTAGGGTTTGGAATCCCCGATGTGTGGCTTAACAAATGCCTTATTGTAACTTTTTGCAACCTATTATCATCCATTGTAAGCTCTGGTAAATACGTTACAACCAGATCATCTAGATTAATTTTCCCTTCATCAACCAACTGCAAAACTGAAAATGCAGTGAAGGATTTAGAGGCGGAACCTATTCTCATTAATGACTTCTCTGTTAAAGGTTTACCTTCAGAATCATGTCCATACCCTTTTTCGTATACTAACTTGCCATCTTTTGCGATTACAATAGATGCCCCAGGTAAGCCGTTCCCTTTCAAATAGTTAGTGACAAATTCATCAATGGCTTCTTTTTCTATTATAGTATCGGCATTAACTGATAGAGGATAAGTAACTAATGTAACTAAAATTGTAATTACAATAAAAATAGCATATATCCTTTTTCTCATTTTCTCATCTCCCACGTTTTAGAATTAAAATCTGTAGGCAACAAGCTGTACTTCATATAAATCTATCCCCTTTTATCCTACAGAAGGTTTTCATTGGTTATTTAATTTCTCTTCTTATAAATATCATGGTTCTATGTAAATGTAGATGTATTTAATACTCAAAATAATATGGATTCTATAAATTAAAGGTTATACTTATAATCAGAAATGAATCTTCAACATATGCTTCAATATCACCTTTCATTTTTGTAACTAAATTTTTTACAATTGCGAGGCCAAGGCCTGTAGTTTTCATAGTTCTAGCCTTATCGGTAGTGTAAAATCTCTGAAATAATTTTTCAGCCTCTTCATTATTTATATTGGGTGCATGATTTTTAAAACTAATATATACATGATTACCTTCTTCTTTTACTGAAATAGATATACAGCCAGTCCCATGATTTAAATAGTTCTTAATGAGATTCTGAAAAATCCTCTTTAACGCATCTTTGTCTGCATGGATGTAAATTGGTTTTGAAGGTATTTGGATGCTTGGTTCTTCGCCTTTTGATAGGAAGTCATAATAAAATAAAGAAATTACGTCTGCAAGCACATTGCTTACATTAACTTTTTCAACCTTCAATGGGTATTCATCAGATTCAATTCTAGTAAATTCAAAGAACTCATCCAACATTTTAACTAATGTATCAATACGCCCTCTAATTATGCTGTAATATTCAGCCCTCTTTTCTACAGAGGTATTCTCCGACTCCAGCATCTGCACATATCCAGAAATAGACGTTAGTGGCGTTCTCAAATCGTGGGATATATTAGTTATCTCCTCTTTAAATTCATGCTGGGTCTTTGAAATAGCTATCTTTTCAATCTTATAATTGTTGATTAAATGGTTTAATTGAATTGCCAGTTCATTAGTTTCCTTGGTTTTAATTTGGAGGTTTATTTTCATATTTGTATCATTTTCTCTAATAAACTGAAGTCTTTTTGCAATATCTCTAATCTCTCTTTTATAGAGCAAAGTATAGGCGGATAGTATGCCTATAACCAATATAAGTATTATAATAATTAGCCAAAGCATAAATTCCACCTCCAATCTTATTTTATATCCTCCTTTTTAAAGTTGAAGCCTCCAATACCCGAACATATAATCAGATAGGATAAAGCTACTGCAAGTGCTATTTTAACATCCATTGCTTGTGGGTATTGCACAGCAGTAGGAGAGAAATTCATAAGCAGCAAAGCTCTTCCAAAATAACTATTCCCAACCACTGACCCTAAGGAACCTAATATCAAGCTGAATAATATGCTAAATGCCATTGTGCCTCCTATATTTTTAATAAAAAATGCTATCATTAGAAATACAGACCCATAGGCTGTATATAACAGAACCTGAATCAAAAGCATTCGAAGAAGCAGCAACAAATCATACATTGAGAAAGAACCATATATGCCGAAAACAAAAATTGATGTAATGATAGTAAAAAATATAGCAACTAGCATCATTAAAATTGAACCTACAGATACTGTGATTAGCTTAGACATATAAATTTTTCTACGACTAAAGCCTAGGGAAACGGAATCTTTAATTGTTCCTGTGCTGTACTCGCTTGTTATAAGCATTGTAATAAATATGGCCTGAAACAATGGGATAAAGTATGGCAAAAAGGCCCTCTCCATAAAAAGCATATATATCCAATGAAAGGTGCTTGGACTAAGCTGCTCTTTTATATGTGCCGATGAGCTAAAGTCTATAATAATATAAGCTACAAAGAGTGCAAGTATCCCTAAGCAAATAAAAAATGACTTGCTTCGTCTTAATTTATAAAAATCGGCTCTTAATAGATTAAGCATAGTTATTACCTCCCATCAATTTCATAAAATATTCTTCCAAGTCATCACCCTTGGATTGAATAGAATATATTTTCACATTATTTTTTGCAAGCTCAAGGCAGATTTCACCTGACATATCTATAAGATCATAAACCTTAATTATATTGTCTGGCAGCACCTCATAATTTGTTGTTTTAAAAGTGTCTTCCAAAACAAAGGATGCCGCAGAGCTGTCACTCACCTTTAAGTTCAAATATTTTCTGCATTTTAGCTTCAATTCCTTTGCTGTAAACTCCTCTACTAATGAGCCATTATTTATTACTCCGTAACGTGTTGCCAGTTTAGATAACTCTCCTAATATGTGGCTTGAAATTAAAATTGTTATACCCTGCTCTTCATTAAGTCTTTTTAATAGTTTTCTCATCTCCACAATCCCTTGGGGATCTAGTCCATTAATTGGTTCATCAAGTATGAGAAAATCCGGATTTCCAAGTAATGCAAGAG
>JAEXZL010000056.1 GCA_023451395.1 Bacillota bacterium
ACTTTCCGTGTTTTTATCACTGTTGCTATTTAATCTAGAGTCTTAAGCATGCTTAAATTTATATAAATAGGAGGGAATGTTCTAACACATATAGTTAAAGTTTATCTAACTTTTTATAAAGGATGTCATACGACGTTTGGTTATATTTGATTGTTCTGGAGTTTATTGAGTTATAATAGATTTTTTTGTTATCTTTAGAAAGAACATAAGTTCATTATATTCTTCCAATCAAATAATTGCAATAATTTGTTGATTTATTAAATTTGATATACATCCTAATACCATTGCTATAGTTTTTAGTAATTATTATATGTTAATTATTAAAAAAATTAATAAATCTTTTTATATGTAGTTATATTAAAAATTAAAAGTCCATATGTGGAAAAGACTTGTGTTTATGAGATATTATAATAATATTTTTACTCTATTCGATTTATAAGAGATATAGGGTGAAATAGTTTTTAGTTAAATTAATTGGTATAATTATAGATATAATTATATACTCATACTCAAAGGTTTTTGAGGTTAGTTTAATTATTTTGATTATTGTCTAAATAAGGTTTCATGTTGATATTTGATATATTTCAAAACTTATTTAATGTACAAGCCAATATTGTATTCGTTTTTATTATGATATGTAAGTTATTTCTATGCTTTGAGAAGATACATAGCATAGATAAAACATTTTAAAGGAGTGATTTTTTTGGCAAGTGCAAAGGACAAGCTAAAGGTGTTTTTTTTAGACCATGTTGGAGAAGAATTATCAAGAGAGAAGCTTAGGGAAGTTGCAGGCGGAATTCAAGATTGGCAAAGGGCATTGCGAACTCTGAGGCAGGAAACTGGTCTCAATATTATTCCAACAAAAATTGGGTATATACTTACTAGCGCGAAACCTGTTAAGGAGCCTAAAATTAGGGGGGCAATAAGCCGAAAATTAAGATATGCTGTCTTGCAAAGGGATAATAGTACATGCCAGAGATGTGGAGCAAATCATATTAATACTCCCAACATAAAACTTGTTGTAGACCATAAAATACCTGTTGAACTAAATGGTGAGACAACAATAGATAATTTGTGGACTTTATGTAGTGATTGTATTGGTGGGAAAAAAGCTTTCTTTTCAGATAGTGATACTGAAAAAATACAGGAAATTATGAAAATGACAAGTGCAGCTAAGAGACTTAAAGCATATTTTGAATTGTACACAAATATTCTTATTGAGCCAATAAAATTACAGAACATAGCAAATGTCCGTGATTGGGAGAGAACATTAAGGCTAATTCGACAAAATGAAGGTATGGACATTCAATGGGTAAAACCAAGCGAAGAATATCCAATGGGAGGGTATATTTATAAGAATAAAGTATAAACCGAATATTTAAAGATCACATGGTGAGTTAATAAAAATATAAGTGTAATAGAGGTGATTCATGTGGGATTGCAAGAAAAGTTTTTTAAAATACTAATGGAATACAATAATGCTTATGCTGAAGTTTGGACAAAAGGTAAATTTACCCATACGCTATTAGATTATTTCAATAATGATGTGAAAAAAGAAGTATCCAAGATAGTTGAATCAAAAAATAATAAGCTACATATTAAGTCTGGTACAGGGTCAGGAAGAACAACTAAAACTCCTTTTATTGCAATTTTAGATAATAGAATTACAAGCAAAGTGTCAGAGGGAACTTATATCGTATACTTATTTAATAAGGATAAAAAAACGTTATATCTCTCTTTAGAACAAGGTATAAAAGGAGTAAAAGAGTGTGCTAAAGAATTAGGCTTAAATGGGCGAGAGCTAACAAATAAATCAAATCAGATTTTGGAAGATGAAAAGAGAAGAGTCTTGAATTTGATTTCTGTAGGAGACTTTGTGACAGATAATAAGATATCAACTGGAAAAAAGGATTATGATATATCTGCAATTGCATATAAGAAATATGACATTGATTCACTTCCAAATGATGAAGCACTTAAGCAGGATCTGTATAAAATGATTGATATTTATGAAGAATATTATGAAAAATGTACTGTGAAAAATGATGAAGAACAAAAAAATAATATATTAGAAGATGATTCAGAAGAAAGTATACATGAAGAGGGAGGTAGAGTAGTTATAGAGGATATCGAAGCTGCTATTACAGATATTCATAAATATATAAAAAATCAAGGAATGGTCATAGAATTAAAAACAATAAAAAATTTATATATCTCGCTAAAATCAAAGCCATTTGTTATTTTAGCTGGTATTTCAGGCACAGGAAAATCCAAGATAGCTAGATTATTTACTGAAGCAATTGGTGGAGAATATAAATTAATACCAGTGCGTCCTGATTGGTCGGATTCTTCTGATCTGCTAGGACATGTAAACTTGGATAATAGATTTATTCCTGGATCCGTTACTGAGTTTTTAGCGGAGGCAAATAGACCAGAGAACTTGAATAAACCATATATATTATGTTTAGACGAGATGAATCTTGCTAGAGTTGAATATTATTTTAGTGACTTCTTGTCTATACTGGAAACTCGATATATAAATAGTCAGGGAAGAATTGTTTCAGATAATATATTTACTCAAACAGATTTTGGAAGCGATGTAGAATCCTTGAGAAAATATGAGAGTATTTATATATCTGAGAATGTGTATTTCATTGGTACTGTAAATATGGATGAAACAACATTCCCATTTAGTAAGAAAGTGCTAGATAGAGCTAATACCATTGAGTTTTCAGATGTTAATTTATCGATAGTTATAGAGGATACTCGAGAAAATGAGCTTATAAAAGCAATTAATGTAGATAATTTATTTTTGAAGAGCGAATATTTAAGTTTTAGAGGTTGTTATGCTCAAAGTCCAGAAGAAATTAAGCAAATGATTGTAATTCTAGAAAGGATAAATGAAGCTTTAAAGTTAATTGGTGGGCAGGTTGCATATCGTGTAAGAGATGAAGTGAGTTACTATATTTCATACGCTACGAAATATAAATTACTTTCATTTAAAGAGGCTATGGACTATGTATTTATGCAAAAAATATTACCTAGAATTCAAGGAAGTTCGTTAGCCTTGCAGAGTGTATTTCGTGAGCTCTGCAAAGTTTTGGTGGATACTGAAGAGTTTGAGGATAATGAATTACTCGATCAGTTGGAAAAATACATACAGAGTAATAAAGATAACTCTGGAATTCTTAATGCTGATTATCCAAAGTGTGTGCAAAAAATCGTATTTATGTTAAGGAGATTTATAGAAGATGGATACACCTCTTATTGGATCTAGTATTAAGGAGTCAAAAGAGCAAGAATTAATTTGCATTAAGAATTCTAGGTTAGCACTGACTATAAAAGGTAAGGCAAGTCATCCTAATTCTAATATTGAAACGATAGATAAATCATCCTCTGTAAAGTGCTTTCTAATAACGGATGATTTTACTGTGTCTGTTTATCCAGATGATAAGGAATACAGAGAAGGATACTTCTTTGAAAGAAAAATTCAACCTCTTTTTTTTGAACAAAGAAATTATGAGATATGTATCGAGTATGAGAAGGAAAGAGTAGATGATACTATCAAGTTTTGGCACGAAAATGTCAATGTTAGAAATAAAATAACTCCTACAGGAAAGCTAAATCAAAATAAATTTGAATTACTAACTGGGATTGTTAATTTTGGCAATGAGATAGGGTTAAGTAGCTTTTATATACAAGTAAATGGACAAAATGTAATAAGACTTGAGATTGAAGTGTTTCCAGCTAAAATAGACTATCATAAGGATTATCAGATTATGCTGCAGGATGTGACAGATGAAGTATATAATCTTGCATTTGATTTTTTAAAAAAAACATATCAGCAGATGGACTTGAGGAATAAGTATAGTAACAGTGATAATGAATTTTTCAGTATAATATCAGTAATATTTCAAAAAATGCTACAGGCCATTGATATAATTATTTACAACATCCATCATAAGTTGCAAGCATATAAAGAAAATATTCCATCACACAAGGTAAGGAAAATAGACAGTAATACAGTAAAGTGGATGTCAAAACATCCAGGAAAAGCAATCAGAAATGTTGAAGGAAGAATATTCTATAAGCAGGTACAGACGAAGAAAAAAGAAGTAACTTATGATACTTATGAAAATAGATTTGTTAAGTATATACTGAATAAAACTTATAAGCGATTAGCTGAAATGAAGAAGATGTATATTAAAATATCAGATAGGAATAGAGATAAAGATATCGAAATAGAGTATAAACTTGATAATATGTGTAATATGATTCACAAAAGAATAGAGTTTACATTTTTGAAAAGTGTTAGTAAATTAAATGATAGACAAAGTATGTCACTAGTTTTTGCAATGGCACCTGGATACAGGGAACTGTATAAATATTACTTGATGCTGCAAAGAGGGTTATCATTGCATGGTGAGTTGTTTTATTTATCAATGAAAGATACAGCTATCTTATATGAATATTGGTGTTTTATCAAATTAAATAATATTTTAAAATGTGAATTGGATGCAGAAGGAAATTTGAAATATAACTTGGTAAAGCAAGATATTTTAAAGATTGATAGTTCTGGTTTGACTGTAAAGTTAAAGAAAGGGAATCCTTCAAAAGTTGTATACCTAAATCCGAAAAATGGAGAAAAAATAGTCCTTTCATATAATCCTCAAGTTCAGAGTCTTCCTACAGTTGCTCAAAAGCCAGATAATGTATTGTCATTATCAAAAAGAGAAAGTAAACATAAGTATG
Organism: Bacillota bacterium; assembly: GCA_023451395.1. Classification (GTDB taxonomy): domain Bacteria; phylum Bacillota; class Clostridia; order Clostridiales; family Clostridiaceae; genus JAEXZL01. The sequence continues at coordinate 4,753 of JAEXZL010000056.1, forward strand.
AATACATTTTTGATGCAAAGTATCGAATTAATATGGCTGAAAAGGGTAGTGACTATGCAAGAAGTTTTAAAACACCTGGTCCAGAAATAGATACTATTAATGCAATGCATAGATATCGTGATGCTATTGTTTGTGGGGATGGAAAGGATTTGCCATATGAAAGAAGAATGTTTGGTGCATATGTTTTATTCCCATATAATAATGAGGAAGAATATAAAAATCATCAGTTCTATGACAGTATCAGAACAATGAATATTGGAGGACTCCCATTTTTGCCTGGTTCAACATCCTTAGTAGAGAAATTTCTGGATGAGTTAATAATGGATTCAGCAGATTCAGCTTTTGAAAGAGCTACCTTGCCAAAGGGAATAGAAGAAAAATTAGAACATGTAGATCTTACTAATAGAAATGTTTTAGTTGGGTTATTAAGTCAGAAAGAACAATTAGGAATCTGTTTGAAGGAAAAGTTTTATCATATTCCAGCAAAAGAAATATCGGATAATAGTTTCCCTTTTGAATATATAGCTATACATCAGACAAAAGAATTATTTGGAGATGAAGCGGGTATTATTTACTACGGAAAAATACGTTGGTGCAAGAAGGTAAAACGTTCAGATATTAAGGGGTTACAAGCATATAAGCACAGTAATGGTAACGAAATGTATTATTACTTTGATATTATAGAATGGAATCAATTAGACAAGAAGATTATAGTTGATAGAATGAGAAGGAGCTATTACACTAATATTCACCTATTACAATGTTGTAAGACAAGAGCAGAGCTTTCTATGACTTCTATGGAACAGCTGAGGCTTTATACAGAACTAAAGAGGTTATCAGATTGTATAGTTATAAAAGAGAAAAAAAATATAGCCGAAGGATTTGAATTTAATGGTAGCTTTGTTTCTGTTGATGGAGAGTATATAAATGTATATACTAAATATGGTAAAAATAAGCGATATATGCTTTCGTATGCATCAAGGTGCATGAAGACGTTATTTAATCAAATAAGAGATGATTTGGAGTGTAATTAAAGATTTATTGTTTATGAATTTTAGGACTTACTATATAATTTGCAATTAATGATTTAAAAATGGAAGTTTAAAGATCTTTTTATTATAAAAATTATATATTGTCTATTATATGTATTATTTTAGTAGCATAATTCTATGCTACTATTATGGGCTGATTTACAATGATTAAATATGGATATTTTTACTAATTCTTATATAATCAATATCCGAATATGGAGGAAATAATATGGATAATAAGATTACAATAGAAGCACTTAAGAATAAAGTCCAAGCGTTTTGCGAAGTAAGAGAATGGGATCAATTTCACAACCCAAAGGACTTGGCTATAGGTATTTCCACTGAAGCCGGAGAGTTATTAGATTTATTTAGGTTTAAAACTCAACAACAGATGGAAGAGATGCTTAAGGATAATGGTAAAAGAGGAAGCATAGAGGAAGAGATATCTGATGTTTTCTATTTTGTACTGCGTTTTGCACAGCTTTATGATATAGATTTGTCTAAGGCACTAACAGATAAGCTTAAAAAAAATGATTTAAAATATCCTATAGAAAAATCTAAAGGGAAGAATTATAAATATAATGAAATTTGAAGGTGATTGTATATGCTTGTCTATGAATCAACCAAAAGTACTTTTTTAGATGATGTTGTGAATGATAGTATAGCTGATAAAATATATGAAAGATTCAAGGATAAGGTTGGCAGAACTAAAAAAAGTGAAATAACCTCATGGAATAATTCCATGGAATATATGTATAAGGTACTAAATGATGAAAGAATTCCAGAAGATTCGGGAATAGCTATAGAGTTTAAAATTCCATACACCTCAAAAAGGGTTGATTTTATTCTTTCAGGTAAGGATGAAGAAGGAAAGAATGCAGCAGTAATAATTGAGCTAAAGCAATGGTCCTCAGCAAAAGAGGTTGTTGGAAAGGATGGAATAATTAGAACAATTCTAAATGGGCATAATGTAGACACTACACATCCATCATATCAGGCATGGTCTTATGCCACTCATATAGAGGATTATAATGAAACCGTTCAAGATAGAAAGATATCTTTAACGCCCTGTGCATACCTTCATAATTATGTAAAGCAAAATCCTGATGCAATAACCCATAGTACTTATGACTATTATCTAGATAAAGCACCAGTTTTTTTAAAAGGAGATGTTTTAAAACTAAGGAGTTTCATAAATAAATATATAAAATACGGTGATAATAAAGAAACTCTTTATATGATTGAAAATGGCAAAATAAGACCATCTAAGTCCTTACAGGATGCTTTATCAAGTATGCTAAAGGGTAATAGAGAATTTATAATGCTTGACGATCAAAAGCTTGTGTACGAAACAGCTATTCAAGCTGCTGAACAATCTTATATGGATGGTAACAAAAGAGCATTGATTATAGAAGGGGGACCAGGCACGGGAAAATCCGTATTAGCAATAAACCTTTTAGTCGAACTAACAAAGAAAAATCTTGTATGCCATTATGTCACTAAAAACTCGGCACCAAGATATGTATATGCCTCAAAGCTTAGTGGTTCTATGAGAAGAACAAGAATTGATAATTTATTTAAAGGATCAGGAAGCTATATTAATACACCAAGAAATGAGTTCGATGCTTTAATTGTTGATGAGGCTCATAGACTTAATAAAAAGTCCGGTATGTTCAAAAATCTCGGAGAAAATCAAATTAAGGAAATAGTTAATGCATCAAAATTCTCAATATTCTTTATTGATGAGGCTCAAAAAATTGATATGAGTGATATAGGTAGTATTGATGAAATAGAGAAATTTTGTAGAGAGCTTAATGTCCACTATGAAGTAATGAAGCTTGAATCCCAGTTTAGATGTAATGGATCTGATGGGTATATTGCATGGGTAGAGGATGTATTGCAAATTAGAAATACTGCAAATAGCGATGGATTTGAATTAGATTATGACGTACAGGTTTTAGATTCACCTATAGAATTACGTGATAAAATCTTTGAACTTAACAGGAAGAATAATAAAGCCAGGCTATTAGCAGGTTATTGCTGGAACTGGATTAAAGAAGGTAAAAATAGAACTGATATACATGATATACAAATTGAGGAATATAATTTTGCTATGAGCTGGAACCTAGGAGGTAGCACCACCTGGGCAATAGACCCTGATTCTGTAAATCAGATTGGCTGCATACATACTAGTCAGGGGTTAGAGTTTGATTATGTAGGAGTTATTATCGGAGATGACTTAAGATATGCAAATAATGAAATAGTTACTGATTTTTTTAGCAGAGCAAGGACTGATCAATCAATAAAAGGTTTGAAAAGCTTGTATAAAGCTAATTCTAGTGAAGCATTAAAAATTGCAGATAAAATCATCAAGAATACCTACAGAACACTTCTTACTAGGGGGCAAAAAGGCTGCTACATTTATTGTACTAATAAAGAGCTTAGTAAATATCTTAAAGGAAGAATTGAAGATATGAGGGAATCTAAATTTGATAAAATATATTATAAGGAAGTGGAAGAGCCTGTAGCTATTGAATCAAAATAGAAAATCACGTTAAGACGTAAAAATTAGGCTGTCATCAACTAAGAGATTATTATATTTTGCATATCAATAATTTGAAAGCAGTAGTTAGGTTGATGCAGGGAAGACCAGTTTTCAGAGCATCTGCTCTTTCATGCTGGAGGCATAAGAAACCCAGGAAAGGTTGATAATAAAACCACTGTAGATATGCTCATGACATAAAAATACCCCCATATAGGACTTTTATATTTCATTGTCCTATATAGGGGTAACATTCAATTATTTAGTAACACAGTTTTTTTTAAAATTATTTATCCTTCTTTAATATAGCTAGAACTACCATTCCAAGTATAGAACCAGCTAATAGTGCAATAAAATATCCAAGAGGATTAGTTATAACAGGTAAAACAAAAATTCCTCCGTGAGGTGCTCTTAAAGCACAACCAAATACCATTGATAAAGCTCCTGCTGTTGCTGATCCAATTACACAAGAAGGTATTACTCTTAGAGGATCTGCTGCTGCAAAGGGTATTGCTCCTTCAGTTATAAATGATAATCCCATTACATAGTTAGTTACTGCCGATTGCCTTTCTCTTTGTGTGAACTTCTTTTTAAAGAAAGTACTACATAGGGCTATTGCTAGTGGGGGAACCATACCTCCAACCATAACTGCTGCCATAAATTCAAATTGGCCATTAGCTAAGGATGCTGTTCCAAATACATAAGCTGCTTTATTTAATGGTCCACCCATATCAAAGGCCATCATACCACCTAAAACTGCTCCAAGTAATATTCTGCTGCTTTCACCCATATTATTTAGAACATTTGTAATACCAGTATTTAAAGCTGCTACCGGTGGATTAATTATAAAGATAATTATTGCACCTATTAATAATATACCTAATAAGGGATATAACAATACTGGTTTTAATCCTTCTAAGCTATTAGGGAGTTTATCAAATAATTTCTTTAAGCATACTACTAAATATCCTGCAATAAAACCTGCAAGTAATGCACCTAAGAACCCTGAGCCTCCGTTATTAGCAAGCATACCGCCAACAAAACCTACCGCTAGAGCTGGTCTATCACCTATACTCATTGCAATATATCCAGCTAATATTGGTAACATAAAGCCAAAAGCAGTATCACCAACAGTCTTTAAGAATGCTGCAAAAGCTGTATTCTTACCAAAATTTGAAGGATCAATACTATAATCATCAAATAAAAATGCTAAGGCAATTAATATACCTCCACCAATAACAAAGGGTAGCATATGGGATACTCCATTCATAAGGTGCTTGTATATTTGTCTTCCTATACTTTCTTTTTCACCGGAAAATTCTTCATCTGAACTTTTTGAACCACTATGGTTATAAACTGGTGCATTTCCTGATATAGCTTTGTTTATTAAATCCTCTGCTTTATGAATTCCATCAGCAACCTTAGTTTGAATAACTTTCTTACCATTAAACCTTGACATTTCAACCTTTTTATCAGCTGCTATTATAATGCACTCTGCTTCATTTATTTCCTTAGTAGTCAATACATTTTTGGCTCCACCGGAACCGCCTGTTTCTACTTTTATTGAAATTCCCATTTCTTTAGCTTTTTCTTCTAAGCTTTCAGCTGCCATATAAGTATGAGCAATTCCTGTAGGGCATGCTGTTACAGCTAATATTCTATAGCCATCTTTACTTTCTTCTTTTACTTTATTTACTTTTTTACTTTCAAACTCATCAATTAACTTTATAAATTCCTCTTGAGTTTTTGAGTTTTCTAAGGCCTTTCTAAACTTTTCATCCATTAACATAGTTGATAGTCTTGCTAGAACCTCTAAGTGTAAATTATTTTCTCCATCTGGAGCTGCTATTAAGAAAAAGATTTTTGCTGGATTACCATCTAAGGAATCGTAGTCTACTCCATCTTTAACTATCATAGCTGCTAAACCAGCGTTTTTAACAGCCTTTGTTTTGGCATGAGGGATAGCAATCCCATCTCCAATTCCAGTAGTACTAAGTTCTTCTCTAGCTAAAACAGCTTTTTTATACTCATTTTTATCAGTTAAATTCCCTGAGTTATTCATTAAATCTACTAATTTATTTATTGCATCATTTTTAGATTTAACATTAGGGTTTATGGCTATAGATTTTTTGTTTAATAGATCTGTAATTTTCATGATTAATCCTCCAAACTATTATATTTGTTTTAATAACTCATATACTTTTTCTTTAGTTGCTAGTCCTTCTGAGAAAGCACTTGCACTTCCTGTTGCAACACTCATCTTAAAGGCTTCTTCTAAATTTTTATTATTTAAATATCCCGCAATAAAGCCACCTACCATAGAATCACCGGCACCTACAGAATTAACTAATTTACCCTTTGGAACTTCTGATTTTATAACTGTATTATCCTCTGATATAAATATAGCTCCATCTCCTGCCATAGATACTAATACATTTCTAGCACCCATTTCCTTAAGCTTTTTAGCATATAAAATGATTTCCTCTTCATTTGTAATTTTAATATTAAATAATTCTCCTAACTCATGATGATTTGGTTTAATTAAAAATGGTTTATATTTTAAAACATTTAATAATAAATCCTTTGTTGCATCTACAATGATTTTAACTTCTTTATCTTTTAATCTTTCCATAATTATTTCATATATATTTTCTGGAAGGGATGATGGAATGCTTCCTGCTAGTACTAGCACATCACCTTCTTTTAACAATTCAATTTTTTTATATAATATATCTAAATCACTGTCATAGATATTTGGTCCTTGACCATTTATCTCTGATTCTTCATTAGATTTTAGCTTAACATTTATTCTAGACATGCCATTTTTTAGCTTGATAAAATCTGTTTTGCAGCCTAGAGCCTTTACTTTATTTTCAATTTCATCTCCTGTAAAGCCTGCTATAAAGCCAAGGGCTATATTTTCTACATTTAAATTATTTAAGACTATAGAAACATTAATTCCTTTTCCTCCTGCATATATTTCTTCATAGGATGTTCTATTAACTTTACCAAGTTTAAAATCATTCACTCTAACTATATAATCAAGAGCAGGGTTAAAGGTTATAGTGTATATCATAATTTTAAGACCTCCACTACATCAGTTTTATTCAAATATATATTATCTTCTAATTCGGTAGTAATTATTACGCATTTATCTATTTCTGCAAAGGTAATACAGCTTATTTCATTAAATTTTGTCTTGTCTGCAAGTATATAAGCATTTCTTGTTCTTTTGATCGCTTCTTTCTTAACTAAAGCTTCTTTAATATCAGGTGTGGTAAATCCTCTATAATCTGAAATGCCATTAGTTCCAAAAAAGCCTTTAGTGAAATTATATTTTTTCAAACTATTTATAGCCTCTACACCTACTATTGCTTCAGTACTTGATTTTACTTCTCCTCCAATAATGTAAGTTGCAAAGCCTTTGCTTAGTAACTTTTTAGCCTGATTTATGCCATTTGTCACATATACTGCATTTTTTTCTGTTAAATAATCTATAATTAAATTTGTTGTTGTCCCTGAATCTATATAAACAAAGTCATTATTCATTACTAAGCTAGCTGCATACTTTGCTATAATAGCCTTATTTTCTATATTTAAATTTTCCCTTATAGAAATATTATCATCCTTAGTATTAAACTCCTTTTCAATGAGAGTTGCACCACCATGAACCTTTTTAAGCTTTCCTTCTGAATGCAAATAGTTTAAATCTCTTCTAATTGTTGATTCTGAAGTATCTAACATTTTTACAAGTTCATGTACATATACAACTGAATTTTTATTTAGTTCCTCTAATATAAGCTTATGTCTTTCTTCCGTTAACATAATAATCACTCCTTGTTTATATAATACTACAACACAAAAACGATTTCAATCATAATCAGTCAAAATAATTCAAAATCATGCAAGTAAATTTTGGTTGCAAGCAAAATCGTTCAACATTTACTTTCTATTCTTCAATGAAACCTCATACCATCTCCCTAAAATGTTATATAATTATATCTATAGCAAATTACATAAATTTCATTTGTTTAGTTAGCTGCGAGAGGTGATTTAATGGATAAGAAGACCTTTGGAGTATTTGCTCATGTTGATGCCGGGAAGACCAGTTTTTCTGAGCAGCTGCTCTTTCATGCTGGTGTAATAAGAAATCCAGGAAGGGTTGATCATAAAAATACGGTATTAGATGCCCATGATATTGAGAGGCAGAGGGGGATAACTATATTTTCGGACCAGGCTAGGTTTTTCTATGAAGACACTGATTATTATCTCATAGATACTCCTGGACATATTGATTTTTCAGCCGAAGCGGAAAGGATGGTAGCCTGTCTTGACTATGCTATTCTCATAATTAGCGGTAAGGATGGGGTACAGGCTCATAGCAACTCTCTTTTTAGACTCTTTGAAAAATATAATATACCGGTGTTTATCTTTATAAATAAAATAGATATAGAGACCTTTTTCTTAGAGGAGATTATTAAGGATATTAAAAGCAGGCTTACGGAGGATGTTATATATATTCCCACAGATTCTGTAGATAGAGCTTGGACTGAAGAGGAGTCAGTTTTAGAATTTCTTTCAGAAAGGGATGAGGACGCACTGCAGCTATACTTAGAGGACAACCTAACTAAGAAGAAGGTGATAGAAGGATATAAGGGCGTGATTAAAGATAGAAAATGCTTTCCTATTACCATAGGGTCAGCTTTGAAGGATATTGGAATAAAAGAGTTCCTGAGTCTTTTCCATAGCTTCACAGATACGGACTATTCTTCTTCAAAAGCTTTGCCTTTTACAGGAAGGGTATATAAAATCCGCCATGATAATAAAGGAAATAGAATAACCTATCTAAAGGCTCTTATTGGAACCTTAAAACCAAAGGATGAGTTTACCTTTAATAAAGAAGGAGAAGAGTATTCAGAAAAGATAAATGAAATACGTATTTATACTGGAAGTAAATACGAAAGTATATCAGAAGCCTCTGCCGGTGATATCATTGCAGTTACGGGACTTAAGACGCCAAACTCTGGAGACTATTTAGGAACTGATGAAAAGTCTGAAGAATCCTTTTTTCAAACAGCCTTAGAATCTAAGGTTTCCTTTTCACCTTCTTTAGATAAAAACCAAGTATTATCAGCTTTAAAGCTGTTAGAAGCAGAGGATCCTATGCTGGGAGTTTACTATGAGAAGGAACTGGATTCAATAAAAGTTAACCTCATGGGGAAAATACAGCTGGAGGTTTTAAAGGAGATAATAAAAGACCGCTTTGGCTTTGATGTAGACTTTGAAAAGCCAGAGGTTCTTTATAGAGAAACCATTGCCTCGCAGGTAATGGGATATGGTCATTATGAGCCTTTAAGACACTATGCTGAGGTTAATATCAGGTTAGAGCCTTCTTCAAGAGGCTCAGGCATTACCTTTGAAAGTCAATGTCATGTTGATGTTCTCCCTACCAATTACCAAAGCCTCATAAGGACTCATATTTTTGAGAAAAAACACAAGGGTATACTTACTGGCTTTCCTATTACAGATATAAACATTGTACTTACTGCTGGCAGAGCTCATTTAAAGCATACCGAGGGGGGAGATTTTAGGGAAGCTACTTATAGAGCTATTCGTCAGGGGCTAGAGAAGGCTGATAATGTGCTTTTAGAACCTTATTATAGCTTTGATATATATGCACCTTCCCACTGCATGGGAAGAATAATATCAGATATTCAAAGAATGAATGGCAGCTGTGAGATAAATGAAGCCTCCAGGGAGGTTATCCATATTCATGGAAGAGGGCCAGTGGCTTCCTTTATGGACTATCAAGGAGAGCTCTTAGCTATAACAAAAGGTATGGGTTCTATTGCCTTTATATTTGATGGTTATGATCTTTGCCATAATAGAGAAGAGGTTATAGAAAGAATAGCCTATGATAAGGGAGCAGACAAAGAAAATACCTCAGCTTCGGTTTTTTGTGTCAAAGGAGCTGGATTTCTTGTAAATTGGGATGAAGCAGAGAAGTATATGCATTGTATAGGGAAATGATTAAATAAGTTCTAAGACAATAAACTTATTTAATTTACTTTAATATTCTATTACAGTTTTTATCTAAAATCCTATGCTCCCTTGATATTTAAGGCTCTGCTAGATTTTATAGAATTAACATGAGATTATGATTATATATATATCTACTGAAGTCAATAAAGCATCGAAATGAGTGTAGTACATCCTTGCTTCGATGCTTATTTATTTTGCTTCTTATATACAATTAATAACTATAATGTAAATTGTGAGCTTGGACAATTGAAAAACGTAGGGATTATAATATAAATAAGGAATAATCTACGATTATAGATAAAAGATATTACAACATAAAACCAATAATTAAATTAAAATATACATAAAGAACAGGAAGTATTAATGTAATGGAAAAGTGTAAGGAAGAGTTTTCACAGTATATTACCTCTGGTAAAACCTTTGTAAGATGGCTTATTATATCAGTTCTGATGGGATTATTAGTTGGAGGCTTTAGCAGTATTTTTTCAAGGGCAATGACAATTGCTACAGAATTTAGGGTTACTCATGGATATATAGTGTTTTTATTACCTTTAGGTGGATTAATAATTGTAGGACTTTATCATATTTGTAATATGAGAGATGACCGTGGTACTAATACGGTTTTGGCTAATATTCATGCCCAATCAGAAATTCCCTTTCGTATGGCACCTCTGATATTCATATCCACAGTTATAACCCATCTTTTTGGAGGCTCTGCAGGAAGGGAAGGAGCGGCACTGCAGTTGGGAGGAAGTATAGGTAATAAGCTGGGAAGGATATTTAAATTTGATGATGAGGATAGGAGAGTAATGGTTATGTGTGGAATGAGCGCAGCCTTTTCAGCTCTCTTTGGAACCCCTATGGCTGCTGCTGTATTTCCAATGGAAATGGTCAGTGTAGGGGTTATGTATTATGCTGCCTTATTTCCCTGTGTATTTTCTTCAATAATTGCCACAAAATTTGCAGCCACCATGGGTATAGATCCTGCAGCTTATAGTATATTATCTATTCCTAGTCTTACCTTAAGCTCTGGAGGTAAGATTGTAATATTATCGATATTATGTGCTATTATCAGTGCTATCTTTTGCATAATTCTTCATGGGACTTCGGAATTGTATCAAAGGTACATAAAAAATCAATACTTAAGAGTTCTAACTGGAGGAGCATTGATTATAATACTGACTCTTTTAATAGGAAGTAGAGATTATTTGGGAGCTGGTACTGATATCATAGGAAGAGCTATAGGTGGACAGGCACTTCCTTTGGCCTTTGTATTTAAAATGCTTTTTACTGCTTTAACTCTTGGCTCAGGCTTTAAGGGAGGAGAAATAGTGCCTTCATTTTTTGTAGGAGCAACCTTTGGCTGCATAGTAGGACAGCTTTTAGGAGTTTCTCCATCTCTTTGTGCTGCAGTAGGAATGATAGGTGTTTTTTGTGGGGTTACAAACTGTCCTATATCTTCAATGCTTATAAGCTTTGAGCTTTTCGGTTTTAAGGGCTCGGTGTATTTTTTAATGGCTGTAGCTGTTAGCTACATGCTCTCAGGTTATTATGGGTTATATAAGGATCAGGTTATTGTTTACTCAAAATACAAGGCTAGATATGTAAACAAGAAAGTAAGATGAGGAATTTCAAAAATAAGCTTAGCTCTCTTATTCATTAAAATAACTAGTTAGGATTCTCCTAAGTCTTTGCCTTTTTACCAAAAGGGTATCTATACATTCATATGGAATTAGATGCCAAAGAAGAAGCAGTGTGTTAAAATACCTATATGATTATTTGATCAAATAAAATGACAAGGGTAAATATGAGGAGATTAATTATGGATAATTATTCACAAGAAGAAATACATAAGGCATTACTTCTTATATCTTCAACGATCAGTAAATGCGAAAAGATGCAGCATAAATTTGCAGAGGGAACATCACAACATTCTCTCTTAAGAAACAGAATTAAAGCATTACAAATTTCTAAATGCTTAATAGAAGGGGACAGAGGTATAGAGGCCTATACAGAGGAGGATTTGAAAAAAGCATTACCCCCTGTGATTTCAATTATTAATAAAACTGAAAAAGCTCAAAGTAAGTATGATGAAGGAAATATTCAGTTTAAGAGATTTACACCAATAATACAAGCAATGTATATTTGTAAGGCATTGATAGAAGAAGAAATAATGAAAAGAAGGCAATAAATTTAAACATATCGGCAGGATTGTGGTTAGATATTAATATTGTTTGTGGCATCTGGATACTCCTCATTGTCTAGCAGTAAATACATAGTTTTTACTGTAATATATAATTGCAGGAATAGACCCAAGTTTCCACATGTAAATCAAGGTGATTCCCATTTGCTAGCTACATATGTTAGATTCCGCAGTTACCCTTACATCATGGACAGAATACATTATATTCAGGAAATTACATGTGTTGCCTTTCACCATAGTGGTTAATCCACTTCTTATCTTTTCTGCACGGATTAGCAGCCGGAGAGTAATTCCTGGCCAGAGCTCCTTTGATCTCCTTATGGAAGTAATGCAGGTGGACTGATTTAATAGGGGAGGCATCTGGGATATCATAGAGTATAATGGCTATCTATATTTGGAAACCTACAACGATCTATGCTGGGTTTAGCTGAGGTACATGGAACACATAACTTTGAGTCTCTATATAGAGATTTAGATAACCCTATATATACAGAATGAATAGCTGTGAAAAAATGATACTTTAGTGATAAAATTAAATATATATATATTTAGTATTTTGATTGGAGACTCTTAATGAAAATAGAAAGCTTTTTTGATTTCTGTTCTGGTATCGGTGCAGGAAGGTTAGGTTTAGAAAACTGTGGGTTAAAATGTATTGGTTATGCTGACACTAGTAGGTCGTCAGTTAAAACATATAATTTATTGCATGATACTTCTAACGAAAAAAACTGGGGTAATATAGAAAAAATTGATGGTAAATTACTACCCAAGTATGATTTGCTTATTGCGGGATTTCCTTGTCAAACATTTTCTGTATTTGGTAGACAAACTGGATTTTCTGAAGATAGAGGCCAGCTTATTTTTCATCTAATTAGGTTAATAGGAGAAAGTAGACCAAAGTGCTTCGTACTAGAAAATGTAAGGGGATTAGTAAGTCACGACAAAGGAAAGTCTATTAAGAGGATTGTTAATGAACTTGAAGCAACAGGATATTATGTTACCTATAAAATTTTATCTAGCATAAACTACGGCGTTCCGCAAATGAGGCAGAGAGTTTACATTATTGGCTTTAAAAAAGAGTTTTATGAAGCTTATAATAATTTTTGCTGGCCAGAAGAGATGGAAAGGCCATTGTTAAAGGATTATTTGATAGACCAAAATAATGAAATTAGTGAAGAAAACTATAATCGTTTTAGTTATTATTTAAAAAATCAAACGAATGTAGGGAAGTATATTCCTGAGGAATTTTTGGATAAAGAATATTTGGTTATCGATACAAGAATGTCGGACTTACGATTATATGAAGGTAGAGTTCCTACATTAAGATCTCATAGAGATGGCATCTATTATATACGAGATGCAAAAATACGTGAATTGACAGGCTATGAAGCTTTATTGTTACAGGGGTTCCCAAAAGAATATGCGGATAAAGTTAAAAATGAAGTGACAAATAGACGCTTATTAATGCAAGCAGGTAATGCAATGACGGTTAACATGATAACAGCATTAGGTAATTCCATACTTAATTCTTTGGAGGTAAAAATGGGTTGGAAAGAATTTGAACAAGAGTGTTATAATTATTTGCAAAAAAAATATAGTAATGAGGAAGTACTATTCATTAAATTAGGAGAAGAGGATTCAACTAAACCAGATATTTTAGTTTCACTATCAGCTGATGAAGAGTTTTATATTGAAACTAAGGAGGCAAAAGCACAATGCGGTCAATTTGTATTGCTACCAAATGATTCTGTTTCTGTATTTGAGTATTCACCGCGGAATAAGTCCTTATTAGACACTTATAGTTCCAGTATTATATACCACATGAATAATAGGTATAACCAATATAGAAATGCAGGAACTAGGGGTGTATCAATAGATCTAGACCAAATGATTTTTGTAAATTGGATTAAGAATTATTATGGAAATAAAGGAGTAAAATTCTTTATAACGAAAGGTAGTACAGGCTACATTATCTTTCCTTTAGAAAAGTTTGAAAAATATTTTGATGTAACAGCTAAGTATAGGGAAAAGAAAAGCGGGAGTGCTAAGCCAAGCAAAAATGATTTATCAATTGTCGAGAGAATACTGGTTAGTAATTATGTAAACGATTATGCAATAAGATTTGAAGGAAAGAAGATGCATGTTACTACTGAAAAAGAAATTAATAAAATGCAGGTGGAAGTTGGCGAATACGCATATCTTTTCAAAAAGTACGCAAATAATGATTATATTGTTACCAGATTATCTAACACATATAATTCTAATGTTATATTTTCTATAAGTCTAAAAAATGGACAAGATATATACGATTTGAAATACTTTGAGAATACTTTGGAGAAGGTGTACAGACTGGTGTAGAGAAAATATGCTTCATTCCATAAAATTAAAACGGGCGAAGTTAATCGCCCGTTTTGTTAGCTTCAAGGTATTGTACATATTTCTTTAATGAATATTTTATTGTATTTAGAGAATAGGAACCCAGAGGCAGGTTAATAGGCCTCAACGCATCAGCAATATAATTTTTCCCAGATTTAAAAAAGATGGAAAATAAATACTTACAACTATCTTTTTTATATTCTGTATCAATATCTATCTTGATTTTTTTTGAATGACTTAATTCTCTTTCTAACCTATGCAGGCGAGAAATATGGTCACTTATCACTTTAGAATTACATTCTTGTTCTTGTAGCCATTGGCGGAATCCATCACTATTCATATTCTAAGTCCCTACTTTTATGATAGCACTTGATATTTCAGCAGTGATTAGTTGCAATACATCGATTATAACTGAATTACCTAGTTGTTTATACGCTTGATTATTACTGTTATCAATTATGTACCAATCTGGATAGCCCATTAGCCTTGCACATTCACGAGGATGTAATTTTCTCGTTTTTCCATTTATAAGATATCCGCCTGTTTTCGAAAAAACACCACCACCATTAGCTGATAATGTAATTGCTATTCCTTTTGTACTGTAAATACGTTCTCCCTGCCCACCTTTGTTGACTATACCTAATCTGATTGGCTTATTGCTGTAAGTATTATCTAAAGTATTTGTCATATATGTATCTGGACGACTCACATAAAGATTATCTAAGTCATATTCATTAGTTAATAAATAGTCTTCAACGTAAGAATTTAATACTATAGGTTTAGGAAATGAGAATTCACTTATATTAAGGTCATTTCTAAAGCATACCATATATATACGTTCACGTTTTTGTGGGACTCCATAGTCGGCAGCATTCAGAACTTTAGCATAGAATTTATACCCGAGTTCCTCCATTATATTTTTTACGACGCTTAAAGTTTTGCCACCATCATGAGAAGCAAAGTTCTTAACATTTTCCATAAATACTATTTTAGGTCTTTTGCATTTAACGATTCTAGCAACGTCAAAAAAAAGTGTGCCACGGCTGTCTTCGAAACCACGCTGTTTACCGCTGATTGAAAAAGCTTGACATGGAAAGCCAGCACATAAGATATCATGATTTGGAATTGTATTTTCATCTACTTTGGTGATATCACCTTCTGGAATATCACCAAAATTGTTTTCGTATACTTTCCTTACATTTGGTTCCCATTCGCTTGAATATACGCATTTAGCCCCATAGGATTCAAGTGCTAATCTAAAACCACCTAATCCCGCAAACAGATCTATGAATGTCAAGCCCGTTAAAGTTTTATCAGTAATAGTTAACATATGAGCCTCCTAAAATGATGTGCGCTATAAATGCGCTACAATTAGTATAATGTAATATGGGAGTAAGTTCAAGTGTTAGAAGAATATACTTAATCTCAATTCATAGAATAATATTGAGACTAGATCATGTCAGAAGTAAATATGGTATGTTTATTTAATTTCCATTTTATCTACATAACTACTGTGTCATATTGGGCTGTAAAAATAATATATAGCTTAGAGAATCCAAATTAATAACATATTCCTGAATTCTAATTTAAAAAATAGTATAATAAAAGTAAGATAATTTAGAGTTTTTCATTAAAAGACAAAAATAAATTGGAGGAAGAATAATGAAGTGCTATTATTGCGAAACTGAATTTTCCAGCAATGTGTGTCCTAAATGTCATGCAGTATATACAATTACAGAAGATGAGGCTAAGGTGAAGCAGGAAAAGGTTATTGCTAAAGATAGTAGTGAAGAGGATAAAACTAAGAGTGGGAAAGCGGGAAAGGCTGAGATTATTCTAGATGTGGTAGATGCTTTGGTAGATATAGTTGATTCCATATTTTAAATAGTAAAGAAAAATCCTTAATTCGCATTTAGAGCTTAAGAAAGTAAAATGATGAAATCAATTTGATAACACAGGATTATGAAGCTAGGAAGTTTTCTGGAGGTGAGATAAATGCTTGAATCAATAAAAGATAAGCTTCAAGAAATAGAAGGAAAGGAAAAGGTGATAATTCTCCATGCTGTGGAATCTGGAAGCAGGGCCTGGGGCTTTCCTTCACCGGATAGTGACTATGATGTTAGATTTATTTATGTAAGAGAAATGAGTCATTATCTTAAGCTTCAGCCTGCTAGAGATGTTATAGAATGGCAGCTAGATGAAACCTTAGATATTAACGGATGGGATCTTCAAAAGGCTTTAAGGCTTCTTTATAAATCAAATCCTACTTTGTTTGAATGGGCTAATTCACCTATAGTATATAAATCAACTCCTTATTTTAATGAGCTTAAAAAGGAAATTAATAATTATTTTTCCTGTAAATCAGGATTGTATCATTATTTAAGCACCGCTAATAGCAATTATAGAGAATACTTAAAGGGAGGCAGGGTGAGATTAAAGAAATATTTTTATGTGGTGCGTCCTATATTAGCCTGTAAGTGGATATTGAATAAAGGAACACCGCCACCAATGTTATTTTCTGATTTAGTGGAAGCGGAGCTAGAGGCTGATATGAAGCCTATTATTAATGACCTTCTTAATCTTAAAATGAATAGTCCTGAGATAGAAGAGGATAGGAGAATTGATTCATTAAATTTGTATATTGAGGAAAATCTGAAGGAATTAAAATTCATTATTGATAAGTATGAGAAGGATTATAACTCCTCCTGGGACGGATTGAATAAACTCTTTATGGAAGGGCTAAATACCTGGAAAGAAAGATAGAAAAGCGTGAACCTTGGCTCTAAATAATAAAGTAGTGCATCTTAAAAGACTCTTTTTTATTTTGTCTTATGAATCCATATGTGTATAAAAGTATATTATGTACCTATATAGGCATAATTTCTTTAGCAATATTTTTATGATTGTTACTGCATTTTTAATTTTAAATTAGAACTTAATTAGGTAGAAGATATAATAAAAGCGAGCTTAAAGCTCGCTTTTATTAATTCCCTAACCTCTAAAATATCTTAGCACAATATCACTTTATTTTTAAGTGTTTTTAGAATTGTCTTTAGCTTAAGAAAAGGTAGCTTTCCTTTTAATTTTTTATTTTACTAAGTTTCATATAAATAATAATTTTCAAATAATACTTAATATAGAAAAAATATTAAAAAAAGTATACAAAACAATATACTAGTAAAGATACTCATGATACAATTAATTGTGTTTTGAAATAATATCCTTTTGTATCATAAAATATATACTAATTGGTGGAGGTTATAGTGACGGTTAACAAAATACGTAAAAAGAATATTTATGTTTCAGTTAAGATTAAATTTTTAGTCGCAATAATTGCTGCTTTGGTATGGACAATTTTTTCTATTTATTTATCTCTAGACTGGCTTAGGGATTTAAGTGAATTAACTA
>JAEXZL010000100.1 GCA_023451395.1 Bacillota bacterium
ACCTCATATAGAGGGCAAATAATGGCTGTTAGTAGCATTGAAAATTATTCCTTTGAGGATGGTGTTTAATAGTTTTCATTAGATATTTTTTTATTACTAATTTTAATAAGTTTATAAAAGATTGTAGATTAATTACAAATACAATATGGATAGATGGCACATATGAAAAAATCAAAATATCAAATTAATAAAACTGTACTTAAAAATATCACAACTAAAAGTAGTTGATAAATATTGATTAGCGTAACATTAGATTTTTAAGGAGATAAATCAATTATGAAAAATATACCTTTTTCACCACCAGATATTTCCGAATCTGAGATTGAAGAAGTAGTAGCAGTATTACGCTCAGGATGGATTACTACTGGATCTAAGACAAAAGAATTAGAACATAGAATTGCTGATTATATTGGAACGAAAAAAGCAGTATGCCTAAATTCAGCAACTGCAGCAATGGAGCTTACCTTACGTGTTTTAGGCATAGGCCAAGGCGATGAGGTAATTACTTCAGCTTATACATATTCCGCATCTGCTGCTGTAATACATCATGTAGGAGCAAAAATTATATTGATAGATACTGCACCAGATTCATTTGAAATGGATTATGATAAAGTTGCCGAAGCTATAACAGATAAAACTAAGGCAATAATTCCAGTAGACATAGCTGGCGTTATTTGTAATTATGAGAGAATATATGAGGTATTAGAAAGTAAGAAAGACCTATATAATCCAAGCAATGATATTCAAAAATGTTTTGATAGGATTATTATAATATCTGACTGTGCTCATGGATTCGGAGCAGTAAGAAAAGGAAGTAGTGCGGGTGCAATTGCTGATTTTACATGCTATTCTTTTCATGCGGTTAAGAATTTGACAACTGCAGAGGGAGG
Organism: Bacillota bacterium; assembly: GCA_023451395.1. Taxonomy (GTDB): domain Bacteria; phylum Bacillota; class Clostridia; order Clostridiales; family Clostridiaceae; genus JAEXZL01. Next base: position 891 of record JAEXZL010000100.1, read on the forward strand.
GGCAGTTGTGTGGTTAGACAGAAAAGGAATAGATAATGATTTTATCTATAAACAATATCAGCTATTGTCATTGCATGGTCAAGATAAAGATGCATTAAGTAAGACAAAAATTGGTTCATGGGAATATGACATAATAGCTCCATATTATAAATGTAATATGACGGATATCTTAGCGGCTATAGGCTTAGCTCAATTTAAAAGATATCCAGATATGATAAAAAGAAGACAAGAGATTATTAGAAAGTATAATGAAGAATTAAAGAATTTAGATATTAAAGTACTAAATCATAGAGGTAGTGATCATGTTTCAAGTGGTCATTTATATCTAATTAGAGTTAATGATATTTCTATTGAACAAAGAAATACTATTATTAAAAAAATGGCAGAAAAAGGTGTTTCATGTAATGTTCACTATAAGCCATTGCCCATGCTTACTGCGTATAAAAATCTAGGATTTAATATTAAAGATTACCCTAATGCGTATGATTTATATCATAATGAAATAACATTACCTTTACATACATCCCTTGATGATGAAGATATTATATATATTTGTGAATGCTTAAGAAAAGTAATTAGGGATGTTTTTAGTGCGTAAGCCTAATTCAGGGAGTATATATATGTATAAAAACTGTGTAAAACGTTGCTTTGATATTATATTTGGTATAGTAATGCTTCCAATTATTATATTATTAACATTAATTATTGGTATGTTTATTTTTTTTGAGGATAGGGGAGCTGTATTTTATAAGGCAAAAAGAAGAGGAAAAGATGGAAAAGTATTTGTCATGTTCAAATTTAGATCAATGAGGATGAATGCCCCAGATATTAGAAATCATGACAACTCAACATTTCAATCACCCGATGACAAACGCCTTACAAAGGTTGGTAAAATTATTAGAAAACTTAGTATTGACGAAATACCTCAATTTTTAAATGTTCTTAAGGGTGATATGAGTATAATAGGGCCTAGACCAGTTACGATAGACAAGCCACTTAAAGATTATGATGAAAAACGTTTCGTGAGGTTACAGGTAAGACCAGGAATTACAGGGTATTCTCAAGCCTATTATAGGAATTCTATCTCTCAAGAGGAGAAATTTATTCATGATGCAGAGTATGCTAAGAAAGTATCATTTTTATTAGACTTAAAAATATTTTTTAAAACTATAAAAACTATTGCGTTTAGAAACAACATTTATTCAAACAATATAGAAGGAAGAATGTAAATGAAGAAATTGATGATATTGGGTGCATCTATATTACAATTACCTGCAATAAGGAGAGCTAAAGAATTAGGATATTATGTTGGAGTTGTAGATTATAATGCTAATGCAGTCGGTATTCCCTATGCGGATAAATACTTTAAACTAAGTACAAATGATATTGATGGTGTTGTAAGCACGGCGAAGGAATTTCAGCCTAATGGTATTATGACACTAGCTACAGATATGCCAGTACGTTCGGTAGCAGTAGCTACAGCTCAATTAGGGCTACCTGGTATTTCATACGAGACAGCGGTTAAATCAACTGATAAGGGTGAAATGATAAAAGCTTTTAGTATAAATAAAGTTGATATTCCGTGGTTTTTTATTGTTTCTGATAATACTGAGTTGAATAGAGTTAGTGGTAGTGTTAAGTATCCGTGTATCTTAAAGCCAGTGGATAATGCCGGAAGTAGAGGCGTCACTCTCGTGAATGGGCCAAATGAATTATCAAAGGCATATGAATATAGCCGTAGTAATTCTAGGAATGGTGTTGTTATTATAGAGGAATATATGCATGGAAACGAAGTAAGTGTGGAGATAATATGTA
>JAEXZL010000125.1 GCA_023451395.1 Bacillota bacterium
GAGTAAGAGCTTGAGGCAGGCAACGGATATATCAAGAAGAGCTGCTAAAAGTGATTTGTCAGTGCTAATATTAGGGGAAAACGGAACGGGAAAGGAACTATTTGCTCAAGCTATTCATGAAAACTCTCCCAGAAAAAACGGACCCTTTGTAGCTGCCAACTTTGCTGCCTTATCTGAAACCCTCATAGAAAGTGAACTTTTTGGCTATGAGGAGGGGGCCTTCACCGGTGCAAAAAAGGGTGGTAAGCCAGGCTTATTTGAATTAGCACACATGGGAACAATCTTTCTAGATGAGATAGGAGATGCTTCCCCTAGCATACAGTCAAAGCTACTCCGAGTTATACAGGAGAAGGAGGTGCTGAGGGTTGGGGGGATAAGCCCTATATCTGTGGATGTAAGAGTTATTGCAGCTACAAACAGAAATTTGAAGAGGCTTATTAATGATAATCTTTTTAGAAAAGATCTTTATTATAGGTTAAATACAATTACCATAAAGGTTCCTCCTTTAAGAGAAAGAAAAGAGGACATACCAGATATAATAGATTATTATAATAGAGGTTTACATAAAAAGAAAAGAATTACCAGTGAGGCCTTTGATATTCTCTTAGCTTATGACTGGCCGGGAAATGTTCGTGAGCTTCAAAATCTTACCCTTTACCTTTCCGAAATAGTTGAAGGAGACATTGTAACACCTGAAGATCTTCCTTTAGATATACTGGATTCAGTAAATAATCAGGAGACATTTTTGAAAGAAGAAAAGCCCTTTAAAATGACAGAAACTGTTATGAATGATAATCCTCTTGTTAAAGAAATATTGTCAGAGCTTTGTACCTGCGAGAAAAACTATAAGAGAGCCAGTAGGGCGTACCTTCAGCAATGCCTAAGCAGAAAAGATATTCCAATTAGCATAAATGTATTAAGGGGTGTGCTCACGGAGCTAGATGCTTTAGAATTAATACAAATAAGAAGTACAAAGCAGGGAACGGTAATAACTCCTAAAGGTAAAGCATTTTTAAAAAAGTTAAAAGAATTTTGCAATTAAAAAAGAGAATTTTTAAAGAGTAATAACCCTTTAAAAATTCTCTTTTTCTATTTTGTTTTCTCTTTTCTCTGGTGCCTGTCACCTATTAGGTGACAGGCACCAGAGAAAAGAGAAATGTAAGGAGGTATGGATAAGATGTAAAATAAGACATTAGAGATAGATAACCGGGAAATTTAAGTGTTAGATAAGTATGTGTAACATTGCTTGATTTAGGATATTGATGTAAAATTTTATAGTATAATCCTAATTTGAATAATATAACTAAAGAAAAAATGCTTGAGGAAATTACAAATGGCTAAGGAAGGAGCGATGAAAGCAGTAATTATTTTATTTTTAAATTTGACATAAATAAATGGACAAACATTATAGAATAAAGGTCATTAAAGATATTGACATTTATTATTTTATATATATTATTGTTAAGTTGTAAGGGGCAAAAGGATATTCTACAGAAATAACTTATGATATTTACTCTAAGAAAGTCAGTATATAGTCAATCTATATAGACTTAGAAGGGGTCGGAGGTTTCAATGGAGAGTGAAGAAAGTAAGCTATTGCTTTTAGATTATCGTATTTCGAAACTTAGAGAGTTGCTAAATGATGCCACCTTAACGCCTGATAAGGCTGAGGTTAGGCTTATGCTTAGTGAATACTTAGATGAACTTATAGTTAAGTATATGAAGCTTCGCTATTGCAAAGATTATGATGATTTAATTCAATAGGGAAAATAAGATTACCGACGGGATATTTCAAATATAGAAATATTTTGTCGGTTATTTAATTTTAATTCTAGAAATAGATTTAGGGAGATTATCAAATATATTAAAATTAAGGAAAAGGATAATATTAGAGGGGAAATGACAATATTGTAATGGTAAAATAATTAGCTGAATATGATATAATTTATGAAAATATTAAGAAAACATACATTATTATATTGTCAGATATGGAGGGAGGTTGTACGTGGAGGAGAGAGATTTTACTGAAGGAGGTTTTTATAAAGCCTCAAGTTTTTTTTGGAATCTAGTTTTAGCTAATGTATTTTTTCTTATAACAAATTTACCGTCTATTTTAGTTATAATCTTTGCACCATTTTTAACTACTGTAACTTTTACCCTTGCTATAAGTGGTTCAATGATTATAGGTGCTCCAGGAGCAGTGGCTTTATTTTCTGTTATGGATAAGCTTTTTAGGGAGAAGGATATAAATCCTGCAAAGGACTTTTTCAAAGCATATAAAATAGGGTTTATCCAGTCATTAGCTATGGGGGCTTTGATAATTGTTGTGATAAATATTCTTTATGTAGATATGATATTCTTTACAGGTACAGGTATAAGAGCAATTAATTATATTATAACTGCTTTGATTATTTATTTAGCTCTAGTTTTAAGCTATGCTTATGCGATTATAGGGAAATTTTATTTAAGACTAAGGGATGTTTTAGCACTTTCTATGTATTATTCCTTAAGGAGATTTCCAATAACTCTTGCCAATGGAGCGGTTATTTTATTCCTTCTTTGGCTGATATTAAACGTATCCATATTTTTTTCCTTCATAGGGTTTTCTCTAGCTGCTTATGCTATTATGTTTTTGCAGAGAGGGATGCTCAAGTTAATAGAAGAAAAATTATCCAGAAATTAAAGGAGTTTTTAAGAAGACAATCTGGTAAATATTTAGTTACATAAAAATAGTTATTTATAGGAGATTATTGACAAAAATGAAAAGGTTTACTAATTGGGGAAATAATAAAATGGAGGTATCAAATGAAAAGAAATTTCTTAAAAAAGCAACTTAGCAGAGTATTAACGGTATTTCTAGCAGCCTCATTAATTAATACTACATCGGCGGAAGCAAAGGAAGGAATTCCAAAAGATTTTAGTAGCCTTCAATATATCAGTACTCCTATCCAGGCAGTTCAGACACTAGATGCGGTCTTTGGTATAGAAGATGGTAATAATGTAGCTTATACTACCGTTTCAGGAAGCTCAAGCTCAGGAGTATCTGCCATGTTTAATGTGGTAGATTTAGATAATATGGTTCCACTTAAATCTTTTCCATTGGAGGGAACCTCAAGTGCTTGGACTCATGTAAAAACAAATGACGGAAGCGTTTATATAGGTTCTGCTAACAAGCTCTTTAAGTATTCTCCTCAAGAGGAAACTGTAACGGATTTAGGAGTTCCTACTCCAGGGGTATCCAGTTTGTGGGCCTTAACCACTGATGGAGTTAATGTTTATGGAGGAGGATTTCCCACAGGAGCATTATTTAAATATGATCCTGTAGCTAATAAATTCACTGATTATGGACGTGTTGATGATGGTAAAGTCCCAGGAGATGATGGAAAACCTGAGGATTATATAAGGTCAATAGCTTACTATAAAGGTTATGTGTATGCAGGTACAGGATCCTTAAATGGTCGTGTATGGAAGATTAATCCTGAAACCGGTGAAAAAATACGAATTGAAATCCCTGGAACAGCAGATAGGCCAGAATATAAAGGTAAGTATAACAGTATGGGATTTGTTTATGGAATTACGGCAGTAGATAATTATCTATTTGTATTCTTTAATGGTCCTCTTATTGCTTTAGTTTATGATATGGATAAACAAGAGTGGACTGATGATGTACTTCCTAACGTTAGAGGCTTAGTGGCTACCAGTGGTGAAGTGGATGGGAAAGTATATTACTCAAATAAGGATGCAAACCTATACAGCTTTGATCTAGAAACTAAAGCTATTGAAAAGGTTATGCCTTTTGATGCTAATCTAAGAAGCAGTGCAGTGATAAATCTTAAAAATAATAATGAATTTGGTGACAATACTTTTATAACCTTAAATTATAGTGGAAACTTTACTTTGATAGATTTTAAAACCGGTAAGAAGGCAGCAACTCCTACCTTAGTTGAGGCACAGGCCAATGCTATACAATCTGTAGAAAAAGATTCTCAAGGTAAAATATATATAAGCGGATATATGGGGAGCCAGGGAATTCAGTATAATCCTGAAACTGGTGAGAACTATTCCTTCCCGATAGGACAAGTTGAAGGTATGATAGGCTTGGGAGATAAAATGTATTTTGGAGTATATCCTAAAGCAGAAATTCGTGAGATGGATACAACAACAAAGGGAGCCAAACCTGTGACTATAAAGCATCTGGAAAATGAACAAGATAGACCTTTTGCAATGGAAACAGGAGATAACAAGCTGTTTATAGGAACAATACCAACTTATGGTCAGCATGGAGGAGCTTTATCTATTTATGATACAACTGATAAATCATGGAATATACACAGAAATGTAGTTCAGGATCAAAGTATAGTTGGACTTGCTTATAAAGATGGTAAAATATATGGTTCTACCTCTATATCAGGAGGATTAGGAATAGATCCTATAACAAGCAAGGCTAAGATCTTTGTTTGGGATGTTAATAAGGGGGAAAAGCTACAGGAATTAGAACTTAATCTTCCAGGGCTAACTAAAGTTCCTATGATAGGTGGATTAACCATAGGACCTAACGGACTGTTATGGGGAGTGGCTAATGGATTTGTATTTGCTATGGACACAAATACAATGAATGTAGTTAAGTATAAAAATATCTATCCAGAAGTTAATAACTATGGAATGTGGAGACCTATATATATGAAGTGGTCTAAGGATGGCTTCCTATATTCAAATTTAGGCGGTAAGCTTACAATTATAAATCCTAAAACTTTAGAATCTCAATATATAGAGGATACTTCAATATTTACTATTGGAAATGATGATAATATTTATTTGGCTAAGGGTGTAAGATTCTATAAAATAAATGTTACAAATAAACAGCTAGTAAATAAGGATGAACTTCAAAACAATCTTAATCTTGCAAAGAACATTCTTACTACTTCGCCAAAGGGAAATGAGGTTGGGTATTATCCTGAAAATGCCTTCCAGAACCTAAATGAGGCAGTAGTAGCTGGAGAAGCTACATTTAATAATGCATATGCAAAGCAGCAGGAAGTGGATGATGCTACAGAAATGCTTAGACTTGCTTTATTAAGCTTTGAAAATTCAAAAATTGCTGCACCTGGTTTAAATAAAATGGACTTAATCTCAATGATTGAGAAGGCAGCAACTTCCGAAGATAAGAAAGTTTTTCTTAAAACTACGTCTCCTGATGTAAAGAGCATGGAAATATCAGTAGATATAATTGAGCTTGCTGCAAGTAAAGAAATAATTTTCTCTATGGATATTGAAAACGTAATAATAGAGCTTCCAGCAGCAGGAGTAAGCACTGGTGATATAGATGTTGAAAAGAGTATATTAAATGTATCAAAAGAGGATATAAGCGACCATATGCAGAAGTTCTTAAGCAAAATCAAGTTCCCTAAGCTTAAGCATGTAGGAAATATGATGAACATATCCTTAAAATTTACTGACCTAAATAAAAATGCTGTTAAGGAAGTAATAAGCTTAAATAACAATCTTAAGTTTACAGTTTATCTCAAGCTGAAGGCTGAGGATGTTAAAGGAAATATTGAGAATGGTAATAAAGTATTAGAGGGCTATATTCTTGAAACTTCAAATAATCACTGGACTAGCTTAGGGGGAAGCTTTGATATAAATGAAGCACTTCTAATCTTCCAAAGTGATAAAGCAGGCATCTTTACAGCTGCCTATGAAGTAGGAAATGGAAATTCTAATAAATAATTAAAGTAATTTTAGGTACCTCAGGAGGGGCTTCTGTATGAAGAGCTAACCCTGGGGTACTTAGAAATTTTGTGGAAATTATCAATTAATATCTGGATAATATAAGATTATCTGAGAAGGAAAAGGAGTTTAATAATAACTATGAGCAAAAATGAAAATAATCCTTTAAAGATAGTGGCTTTTGGAGACAGCCTTACCTTTGGACACGGGATAGAAAAGAATGAAAATAAATGGACAAGTATTATAGAAAGAGAATTAAACTATGAAGTGATTAATTCGGGAATTAACGGTAACACCTCCACACAGGGACTTTCTAGAATAAAGGAAGATGTCCTTGTGTATAAGCCAGATTATGTAATTGTTAATTTTGGCATGAATGACCACTTTATGAATGATTATAACATTCCTAAAACTCCATTAGATGGCTATAGAGCTAACCTTATAAAAATAGCTGAACTCATTATAGCGGAAGGGGGAACCCCGGTATTTGTAATACCTCATAAAATACTAGAGGGAGAAAAGGGAGATGATAATGGTAAGGGTGCTACCTATTATTATGGAAGACATCCCTACAAATTCTACAGGGACGTAGAAGGAGCTAATTCTCAATTAAAGCGCTACTGTGATGTAATAAAAGAAGTAGCAGAGACTTTAAAGCTTCCTTTAGTGGATATGTACTCTGCAACGGAAAATCTAAATCCCCATGAATTTTTAATAACCCTTGAGAACTCTTCAGAGGAGGATGGGGTTCACATTAATGATCAGGGAGCAAGGCTGTATGGTGAAAATATAATAAAAAAGCTTAATGAAATCATAAAAACCAAGTAAAAATGTGCACTAAAAGAATTATAATATGTGCACTAAAAGAATTTTAATATGTACACTAAAAGAATTTTGATATGCACTAAGTAAAAATATTAAATATGCACCAAGCTTATAATAAATAATTTTACCTCAGAGGAGTCCTTATGTATAGGGACTCCTCTGAGGCTTATAAGAGGGAATGATACTAGCTGTTTAATTATTTTTCATAAGATACATCTGGCCATTGAAGCTCGAAGCCTTCTCCTATCAAGAGGGCTTGGAAATCTGTAAGATGAGAGCTGGTATTTCTAAGCTCTTTTGGACTTATACCCTTGCTTAGACAGTATGCAGCAGCATAGCCCGCAGCTTCTCCTACATTCCATTCTACTGGATGAAGCCTATAGCAGCCATTGGTTATATGAGTAGTTCCAATGTTTTTACATGCAGCAAAAAGATTGTTTACTCTTTCTGGAATCAAGCTGCCCAAAGGAATCTGGAAGGGTAGTGAAGGTATATCCACATAGTTTCTGTTGCCGGTGCTTGGGTGAAGATCTATTCTATATGCACCAATACCAACAGAATCATGGAAGGCTTGTGCGCCTCTTCCTTCTCTCATTTCTGCACCAACATGGCTTTCAAGTATAGTAAACTCAGCTTTAATTCTCCTTGCTTCTCTTATATAGGGCTGCATAGCAAGTCCATGCTCTGTTCCCATCATATCTCCTCGAAGCCTTAATCCAGGGAAACCTTGCTTTCCATCTTTTCTTGGAGCTTCTGTCTGCATCCAATAAAGGAGAGAAAGACTCACCTCTTTTGCTCCTTCTATATGCTTCCTTGCTTCCTCTTCGCTTACTTCAAATATTGGTCCAAGCCAATAGTCATTTTGTGGCCAGTTTACTAAGGTAACACTGCTGTCGAAGGTTCCGGGAAGGAAGTTGTTCTTATCAACTATTTGTCTATAAGTCCATAAAGAGGTTTTGCCCTTCTCTGGGAAAAAGACTGTATCTCTTCTCTCTAGTGTATGAGGATTTACTATAGACCAATCTAATTGCTTTACAGGCCAAAAATCTGCCTGGTAGTTTTTCCAGAAGTCATAGGTTTTAGGCTTTTCTATAGTGTGATCCTCTCCCTCGATATGATCCATGGCAAAACACCAGGTCACTGCTTGCATATCTAAAGGATCAGCTTCACAAGGAAGAGCATGAAGCTCTCCAGTTTGCTTTTGTGATTCAGAACCAGTAACATATTCTGTTCCAGATAAGGGGAGAAGGTCACCACATTCAGTAGCATCTAAAAAGTAAGGTGCTGTAAGTATGTATTCTGAGTCTCCATCTAAATTTTTAAGGGTTACTGAGAGAATTTTATCTC
>JAEXZL010000152.1 GCA_023451395.1 Bacillota bacterium
GATATAACCCTTTCTACCTTTATATGCTATGACTTAAGATTTCCGGAGATCTTTCAGCTAGCCTCGGAAAAGGCTCATCTTATTGTAGTTCCTGCAGCATGGCCTCAAGCAAGAAAGGGTCACTGGCTAACCCTGTTAAAAGCAAGAGCTATAGAAAATCAATGCTATATTGCAGGTATTAATAGCCTCGGTACAGATAACAATAAGGTTTATTATGAAGGAGATTCTGTTATAATAAATCCTCAGGGAGAGATACTATCATTTTTATCTAACAAAAGCGGTTTATTAACAGAAACTATTACTTCCCAAGAAATAATAGATTTACGTAGAGATTTTCCTGTAAAGAAAGACAGAAGAAACTCCCTTTATGCAAAATATTATTTATAGAAAGCTGGAGAAAACTATGATATATCATGATTTAATAATTGTTGGCGGCGGAGCCGCCGGTATACTGGCAGCAATAGTGGCCAAAGACTATGGTGTTGATGTTGCCATTGTTGAGTCCGGGGACAGAATAGGTCGGAAGATACTAACCACCGGTAATGGACGCTGTAACGTTACAAATAAATATATAAGTCCTCCATATGACAGATATCATTCAGATAATCCGGATTTTTATACTCAAAGTCTATCTAAATTTGGTGTAAACAGCACTATAGGCTTTTTTCAAGGCTTGGGTCTTCATCTTACAGAGCTTGAGGAGGGAAAAATGTATCCTCTATCTCTTCAGGCCTCTTCAGTGCTAGACCTTCTTCGCTTTGCCTTGGAGGATAGAGGCGTGCCTATTTATTTAAACAGCCGGATTAAAGGGATTTATTCTAACCTTAAAGGCTTTAAATTATCCACAGCTAGTCAGGAATCCCCTTATATAAACTGTGGAAAACTTATTCTTTCCTGTGGAGGAAATTCTCTTGCATCCACAGGCTCTGATGGATCAGGTTATACCTTAGCCAAAAATTTAGGCCATAGTATAATACCTCCTATACCTGCTTTAGTTCAGCTAAAGCTTGATTATAAAAACCTAAAGGCCTTATCAGGAATAAAGTTCATCGGCTTTGGAGAAGTTCTTGTAAATGGAGAGAGCAAAAGAAAGGAATACGGAGAAATACTTTTCACTGATTATGGAATATCCGGTCCCCCTATATTGCAGCTAAGCCGAATTGCCTCTAAGGCCATTGCCAGCAAAGAGAAGGCTGCTATTAGGGTAGATATGTTTCCTAGCTATAATGCTGATGAACTCATGGCCTTTTTGGAAGGGCAATGGGCTCTTCTAGGACATAGAAGCCTTTACAACAGCCTAATTGGAATAATTAACAAAAAGCTGATACCTATTCTCTTAAGAGAAGCAGGTATAGATAATATTCATAAAGCTTCCTCTGATTTAAGTCACGAGGAAAAACTAAAAATAGTAGCTCTTCTAAAGAGCTGGGAATTTAATTGTGTAGGAACTAATGGCCTAAACAATTCACAGGTAACCGCTGGCGGAGTTAACACTAAAGAGGTTAATCCCAACACCCTAGAATCTAAGCTGGTTAAGGGCCTATACTTCTGCGGAGAAATCCTAGATGTAGACGGAGATTGCGGAGGCTACAATCTCCAATGGGCATGGTCCTCCGCCTACACCGCTGCCTCCTCCGCTGCCTCCCCTTCAACCTCTCAATAATCTTACTCTCAATAATCTCTTTTCTCCGGTGCCTGGCACCCAAAGGGTGCCAGGCACCGGAGAAAAGAGAAAAGGCATCAGAGAAAAGAGAAAATAAAGAGCCCCCTAAAGTGATTTATAGCTTTAGCGGGCTCTTTATTTTATTATATGTAGTTTTCCCAGGTACATTCTAATAGGGTTGTAACAACTCCCTCAGAGTTTTTAATCTGATGAATGGTCTTAAGACCTGCCTCAGAGGAAACCTCCTCAGCCACCACCCTCACTCTTTCACCATAAAATACCTCTTTCATATAAAGTATCCTGGCCTTTTTAAGACTATGGCTATTTAAAAATTCTAAAGGAAATGTTTCTAATGCCCAGCCTAAATAAATACTGTTATTTACATGATTATTTAGGTCTAAGTCGCTATACCTAACATCAAACTCCTTATAATAATCTATCCTATTAACTGGAGGGATCACTTTAAATTCAAAGATATTTTCGTCATTAATTATGTTATATGCCTCATTGACAAAGTCCGGCATTGGTGCAACCTTTCTAGTATTAATATCTATTACATATACAAGACCTCGACTTTTACAAATCACCTCATTATTAGCTGTAATGACACTTCCCTGCCTGATTATAGAACTGCCCTTTACCCCTTGTATACCTACTGCTACGGAAAACTTTTCTCCAAGATATATAGGTCTATTAAAGCTAATTTCGGCTTTTTGAAGCACCATGGTATAACCCTTCTTATGAAGCTCTTCAAGAGCAATTCCGTAGGTTCTTGCATAAATTAAATTGCATTCTGTTATATAGTCTAGGATAGCTTTAGGATCCAGCCTTTTTCTCTGGTCTATAGCATAATAGCTGGCCTCATAATCCTTGATATATAAGTTATCCTTCATAATTATATTCTCCTTTTTCTATTCCCAATAGGTCTCTGCTGTGGTAATTTCTTTCCCCTCATGATTTAATATCCTATGAATTATCTTTATGCCTTTTTCTAGGGGTTCCTTAGAAACTTCCGCCTGAGAGGTTATAGTATCTCCATAAAAGCATTCCTTTAAATAATCAATCTTTATACCTGCTATTTTTAGCTCTTTTATAATATCTACAGGTATAGCCTCAATGAGCCAATCTAAATACTTAACATTATTTACATGACCGTTAGTATCTATATCAGTATACCTAACCTGAAAAGCCCTTTCCTCCTGAGGTTCCCTAAGCTTATGAATATTTGTAAATTTAAGCTCCCTTATTTCCTCCTGAGGAATTCCATAAGCCTCATAAAAATCACCATCTATTCTTACAGGTCTTCTTCTCTTTGAATTGATAAGAAGAAATATAGAATTACCCTTTGCTATTAACTCATCCTTTTGATTTACTACTCTAAAGCTTCTATAGGCTATAAATTTATTAAAGCCGTAGGCTTCGGTAGTTACCTTAAGCTTATCTAAAATATATGCCTCTCCTAAGATTTCAATATCATATTTATATATTACCCATGCAAGGCCTCTTTCCTTCAGATAGTTAAGACCTACACCACATTCCCTTGAATGCTCCATGGCTATATCCGTGAAGTAATTCATAAGAGATGTGCTTAATAATCTTTCTTTGTAGTCTGCTTCATAGTATCTTATTTCATATTCCTTAGTGTAAATATTTTTCGCCATATTATTAATCCCCCACCCTGCTTTTGAAAAATATATAATAAAAGAAGCGCATACCTAGATATTAATTTGGTATACGCCTATCCTTTATAGTTATCTGTTTAATTCTTGAAGCATCATATCTAAGTCAAGACCATGAACCATAGCAGCTTCCTCTAAGGTTTCCACCTGAGAAGCTGGACATCCTATGCAACCAAGTCCTATTTCCATAAGCACGTCTATAGCTTCAGGATACATCATAACAATATAGCCGATTGTCATATCCTTGGTGATTTCCATATAATCATCCTCACTAAAATTTATTCTTACTAATAGTAAGTGATGATATAATTATAATCTATTTGATAAAAAATATCAAATAATAGAATGTTAATTCTTCAAATTCTTTTATTTCTTTCCATGAGATAATATAAGAGAAGCATTTTGAAGAAATCTATTACTTTGAAAAAGGCATACCTTAAGAATCTCTTAAAGGTATGCCTATTTTATCAGCAAAAATTCTACAGTTCTGCCACTCTTATAGTTTGATCCCTCTTAGGACCAACAGAAACTATAGCTATCTTTGTTTTTGTAAACTCTTCAATTTTTCTTAAATATTTTTTAGCATTCTCTGGAAGCTCGTCATAGCTTCTTGCTTCAGAAACTTCCTCACCCCAGCCTTCAAATTCTTCATAAACAGGCTTGCAGCTTGCAAGGTCCTCAAGGCTTGCTGGGAAGTAATCTATAACCTTACCATTAAACTCATAGCCTACGCAGACCTTTATCTTTTCAAGCCCTGCTAAGGTATCTATCTTAGTTACTGCAAGGCTTGTAAGTGCAGATACTCTGACAGTAGTCTTTAGAATAACTAAATCAAGCCATCCACAGCGTCTTGATCTGCCGGTTGTAACTCCATATTCATGACCCTTTTCTCTTATCCAATCCCCTGTTTCATCCAAAAGCTCTGTTGGGAAAGGTCCTTTTCCAACTCTTGTAGTATAAGCCTTTGCTATACCTATAGCATTGGTTATAAGCCTTGGTCCTATACCAGTACCACTGCTTACTCCCCCAGCAGTGGTATTGGAGGAAGTAACATATGGATAAGTTCCATAATCTATATCTAGGAGCATACCTTGAGCTCCTTCAAAAAGTATCTTACTGTTCTTTTCTATCTCATCATAAACCAGTACGGAGGTTTCCTTTACAAAAGGTCTCATCCTTTCACCATAAGCTAAGAATTCATTGTAAATCTCCTCAAAGCTTAGAGCTTCTCCTCCATATATTTTTGTTATGTATTCATTCTTAATTCTTATGTTCTCCTGAAGCTTTTCTTTAAAAACCTCTGGATGCATAAGATCACAGACTCTAATTCCTGTTCTTTCGTATTTATCAGTATAGCATGGTCCTATTCCTTTACCGGTAGTTCCAATGTCATTTTTTCCTCTTGCCTTTTCCTTTAAGGCATCTAATATCTTATGATATGGCATTATTAGATGAGCTCTGTCACTTATAGCTAGCTTTTTAGGAGTTACCTCTATATCTAAGGCTTCTAAGTACTCAATCTCCTCAAACAATGCCTTAGGATCAACTACTACACCATTACCAATAACATTTATCTTATCATCATGAAGTATACCTGAAGGTATAAGATGAAGCTTATACTGCTTGCTTCCTACCTCAACAGTGTGCCCTGCATTATTACCTCCTTGGTATCTAACTATAACCTGGGCATCCTCTGCAAGGTAATCAGTCATCTTTCCCTTACCTTCATCTCCCCATTGAGCTCCTAAAACTATTAAAGCTGACATACTATTCCTCCTTATGCTTTATACATATTATATTAAGTGTTACAGGTTAGCATTTTTCGAGACAATGCCAATACTCTATTACAATTGCACCATAAAATATTATCAAAGTCTCTTCTTAAAATCAACGCACTAACGAACTTTTATTTTTAAAGTATAAATATAGTTCGCTAATACATAAGTATATTGTACCTTTTATGCTTATAAATGTCTAACAATACACTAAAGTTTTTCAGATAGTTAATTATAAATATACAGTTCCTTTCCATCTCCTCCTTTTAGAGATAGTAATGGATCTTCAGAAAATGCTATTAATAAAAAAGTTTACTGTATTATAAAATTTTCTATTATACAATATAATTATCCTGTGTTTCAATTTTTATTTCTTACTATTTAAAAATCAGCATAATTATAAAGGAGAAACAAAATGAAAAATGTTTTTAAATCTCTATTATTTTCCCTACTTTTCTTTGTGATATATTTTATTTTTCAAGTACTGGTGATGCAAATTTTCACCATTGTAATATCTATTTCATCTGCACATAAAAATCCCTATATATCCCTTGAAGAAATTTATGCAATGGTGATTGGTAACCTCAGCCTTATATTGTTTATAAGCATGATTCTATCAATTGCTGTATATATCATAATAGCTAAACTTAGACATAAAAGCTTACTTAAAACTATGGATTTTAAAACCCTAAGCTTAAAGCATATTTGTTATCTATTAATCTTTACTATATTTACAGCATTATTCACAAATGTATTCGTAAATGTTATAGCACCATATTTCCCTAGCTATAATGAAGTTTCTGACACTCTGGGGCAGAGTGTAACTACAGCTTTAGGACTTCTTGTTACAGTTGTGTTTGCACCAATTTTTGAAGAGATTCTCTTTAGGGGTTTGATTTTTAAGGAGCTTTCAGGAAGTATGAATGTAAAAATAGCTATAGTATTGCAGGCTGTAATTTTTGGAGCAGCTCACATGAATATGCTTCAATTTATATATGCTTTTACCTTAGGACTTTTCTTAGGACTGATCTATTATTGGAGCAGATCATTAATAGCTCCTATAATCGTTCACTGTCTCTATAATTTCCTGGGCTCTGTGATATTCCCAAATTATCTTCCTATATCTAAAATGCTAGCTATTATTTATCTCATATCAGGGCTGATTTTTTCTCTATTATCAATACATAAGCTTTATAAGCTTAGAGATGTAAATATAATGTCAGCTAATAGAGAAAAAGAAGATGTCGAAAATAGTCAATAAAAACCTATTAAAACAATTTATATAATCGTTTACAAATATTGTTTCCTTTCATATAATTAATGTAGATAGTTAAAAATTTAATAGCAGTACCATAAATAGAGGCGCAAATAAACAGTGTAGCTTAAGAATATTAAGAAGAAGAGCCTTCAATGTCTTATGCCAAGGGCTTATTTGCCGAAAGATTTCACGAGCTCTCTTTGTTGAATCTTGGAAATAAGGTATACAGCTTTATTTTTGCCGCAGTATTTGCGGAGCGCTATTTATGTAATGAATTTATTTCATTGCATGGATAGCATAAATCTATTTGGTTATCCAAGCACTGAAAAATCAGTGCTTTTTATTTTGCTAATTTAACCTATTAAAGGAATAAAAGGCCGGTGAAAGACTGCAAATTTCCATTAGTCTTTCAATATTTGTTAAAATTTTAACGATATAGGAGGTTATTATGAAAGCAACTATTAAAGTTCGTATGGGTCTTCAAGATGCTCATTACGGAGGAAACCTAGTAGATGGAGCTAAGATGCTTCAGCTCTTCGGTGACGTGGCTACGGAGCTTCTAATTAGAAATGATGGTGATGAGGGTCTTTTTAAAGCCTATGACAGCATTGAATTTATGGCTCCTGTATATGCCGGAGACTTTATAGAAGCCCATGGAGAGATTGTTTCCATAGGAAAAAGCTCTAGAAAAATGATCTTTGAAGCAAGAAAGATAATAATTCCAAGAAGTGATATTAATGACTCCGCTGCTGATCTTCTGGATGCACCCATCATAGTATGCAAAGCTAGCGGCACCTGTGTGGTTCCCTTAGATAAGCAAAGAAAAAAGGATGGTATATAAAAAATGGATAAGCTAATAATTACTGCAGCCATCTGTGGTGCTGAGGTTACTAAAGAGCATAATCCTGCAGTTCCCTATACTGTAGAGGAAATCGCAGAAGAAGCTTATAAAGCCTATAAGGCAGGGGCAAGTATCATTCATCTTCATGTAAGAGAAGACGATGGCACTCCCACTCAGGGAAAGGAAAGATTTAGGCAATGCATTGATGCAATAAAGGAAAGATGCCCTGATGTAATAATTCAGCCTTCCACCGGTGGAGCAGTAGGAATGTCCAACGATGAAAGACTGCAGCCTACAGAATTATCTCCAGAAATGGCTACCTTAGACTGTGGCACCTGTAATTTTGGTGGTGATGACGTTTTCGTTAATACAGAAAACACCATCAAATACTTTGGAGAAAGGATGATAAAACTTAATATTAAACCAGAAATTGAGGTCTTTGATAAAGGAATGATAGACATGGCCTTAAGACTTCATAAAAAAGGTTTTATAAAATCTCCCATGCATTTTAATTTCGTTTTAGGAGTTAATGGCGGTATATCTGCCACTCCAAGAGACTTTGTATTTATGGCAGAAAGTATACCTCAAGGGTCCACCTTCACAGTATCTGGCATAGGAAGAAGTGAGTTTCCCGTGGCTACCATGGCAATAATTTCAGGTGGTCATGTAAGGGTTGGCTTTGAGGATAATGTTTATCTTTCAAAAGGTGTACTTGCTACCTCTAATGGGGAGCTGGTAGAAAAGGTTGTTCGTATTGCAAGAGAGCTGGGAAGAGAAATAGCAGCTCCAGGAGAAGCAAGGGCTATTCTAGGCTTACAGTAGGCTTTAATTATATAAATATAAGGGGGTTAATTAAATGAAAAAGGGATGCAAATATGGTACACACAGGGTTATTGAGCCTCAGGGTGTTTTAACCCAGGCTGCATACAAAATTGACAACACCATGGAGATTTATTCTAATGAAATCTTAATTGATGTTCTGTCCTTAAACATCGACTCTGCAAGCTTTACTCAGATTGAAGAAGAGGCAGCTGGTGATGTTAGCAAAATAAAAGAAAAGATATTATCTATAGTTAATGAAAGAGGCAAGATGCAGAATCCTGTAACTGGTTCTGGTGGAATGCTTATTGGAACAGTTGCAGCTATTGGTGAGGATTTAAAAGATAGGGATCTGAAGGTAGGAGATAAAATAGCTTCTCTAGTTTCCTTAAGTCTAACACCACTTAAAATATATGAAATATTAGATGTTAAGAAGGATATAGACAGGGTTGATGTTAAAGCACAGGCTATACTCTTTGAAAGCGGAATATATGCTAAGCTTCCAGAGGATATGTCCGAAGCTCTAGCCCTTGCAGCATTAGATGTAGCAGGAGCACCTGCTCAGACAGCAAAGCTTGTTAAAGCTGGAGACAGTGTTTTAGTTTTAGGTGCTGCTGGAAAATCTGGTATGCTCTGCCTTTATGAGGCAATGAAAAGAGTTGGGCCTACAGGTAACGTTATAGCTATGGTAAGAAAGCAGGCTCAGGCTGACAAGCTTATAGAATGGGGATTATGCCATAAGTGTATAGTTTCAGATGCCACAACTCCTATTGATGTGTTAAATAAAACTCTAGAATGCAACAAGGGTAAAGAGGTAGATATATCTATAAGCTGTGTAAATATTCCTAACTGTGAAATGTCCTCAATACTCCCTGTAAGAGACGGAGGTATTGTTTACTTCTTCTCTATGGCAACCTCCTTCACAAAGGCTGCTCTAGGTGCTGAAGGTATAGGCAAGGATGCTACCATGATAGTTGGTAATGGCTATACTAAAGACCATGCAGAAATAACCCTTTGGGAGCTTAGAGAAAGCGAAACCTTAAGAAATATATTTGATCAACTGTATTTATAAAAAATAGGAGGATTATTATGAAGGTTAACAGACGCTTTGAACTTTTCAAAGAAGTATCTGATGAAAACTGGCAGGATTGGAAATGGCAGATAAGAAATCAAATTTCCTCCCTGAAAGATCTTAAAAAGTATATCCCATTAACAATGGAAGAAGAAGAAGGAGTTAAGGAATGCCTAGGAAGCTTAAGAATGTCCATCACCCCTTACTACCTGTCCCTTATAGATCCTACAGACCCCTTCGATCCTATTAGAAAACAAGCTGTTCCTACAGCAATGGAGCTTAAAAAGGCTGAGGCTGACCTCTTAGATCCTCTTCATGAGGATGATGATTCACCAGTAAAGGGCCTCACTCATCGTTATCCTGATAGAGTGCTCCTTTTAATTACAGACCAATGCTCCATGTACTGCAGACACTGTACCAGAAGACGCTTTGCAGGACAGCATGATTGTCCACTACCTACCGATCAGGTAGATGAGGCAATTGAATATATTAGAAAAACTCCTGTAATTAGAGATGTACTTCTTTCTGGAGGGGATCCACTTACTCTCTCTGATGAAAGACTTGAGTATATAATAAGCCGTCTTAGAGAAATTCCTCATGTTGAGATAATAAGAATCGGCTCTAGAGTACCAGTGGTATTACCACAGAGAATAACACCAAGCTTAGTTAATATGCTGAAGAAATATCATCCAATATGGCTTAATACACACTTTAACCATTCTAATGAAATCACTGAGGAAGCTAAGAAAGCTTGTGCTATGCTAGCAGATGCAGGAATTCCCTTAGGTAATCAATCAGTACTCATGAGAGGTATTAATGATTGCGTTCATGTGATGACAGATTTGGTTCATGACTTAGTTAAGATTAGGGTAAGACCTTACTATATTTATCAATGCGACTTATCCTATGGCTTAGAGCATTTCAGAACCCCTGTTTCTAAGGGTATTGAAATAATAGAGGGATTAAGAGGACATACCTCTGGCTACTGTGTGCCTACCTTCGTGGTAGATGCTCCTGGTGGTGGTGGTAAGACTCCTGTAATGCCAAACTATGTAATATCACAGGCTCCTGGCAAGGTGATTATGAGAAACTTTGAAGGGGTTATAACAACCTATACAGAGCCAGAAACCTATCATCAGGACTGCCACTGTGAGGTATGTACAAAAGAAAGAGAATCCAGTCTTACGGGGGTTGCATCCCTAACACAAGGAGCTGCTCTTTCTCTTGAACCAACCTCTCTTTTAAGAAAGGAAAGGAAACATCATTCCCTTCAGGAGGTATAAGATTTTAAAGGAGGGATGCTCTCATGAATTATTATCTGGAGGATATAGTTAAAAATTATAAATGTATTTCTATTATAGGTATGTGTAAAAACTCCGGTAAAACTGAGGTGCTTAATCATCTTTTAAAGAGCTCCGCCTATAAAGATTTATCCTTAGGCATAACCTCCATCGGACGAGATGGAGAAGGACTTGATATAGTAACAGGCACAAAAAAGCCAAGAATATTTATAAGGGAAGCTGCACTCCTGGCTACGGCCAGGGGCAGTCTTCCCCTATGTGATTTTACAAAGGAAATTTTATACACCACTGGTATAAATACTCCCCTAGGAGAGATTGTCATAGTAAAGGCAAGAAGCTGTGGCTATGTGGACTTATCTGGTCCCTCTACAACCTATGACCTTTCCATAGTTAGAGACCTCCTCTATTACCTAGGCTGTGACAGAATAATTATCGACGGAGCTCTTGGAAGAAAGTCTCTTGCCTCCCCTACGGTGGCTGATGGCTGCATATTAGCCACTGGAGCAGCACTTAGCCCTAGTCTAGCTAATATAGTTTCTGAGACCTCTCATAGGGTAAGGCTCTTTTCTCTTGATGTTCTGGAGGAATCAGAGCTAGTAAGATTAATTCATCAAAATATAAATAATAATACTGCTTTGATAATACAAGAGGACTATTCCTTTAAGGAAATCTCTGCTCTTAGCTCTCTACACATCGTTGAGACCTTAGGAACAGAGTTAAATACAGAAAGCCGATACCTGTTTATCAGTGGTGCCATTACAGATAAGCATCTAAGAGCACTGATCTCTCAAAGAAGTATAATAAAAAATTTAACACTGGTAGTATGGGATAGCACAAGACTTTTAGTAAGCCGTGAGGAGCTTTATAAAGCAGAATATCTAGGGCTTACCTTTAAGGTGCTTAAGAGTGCAGAGCTTTTGGCTCTTACAGTTAATCCAACCTCTCCTTATGGCTTTCATCAAAGGTCAGAGGAGCTTATAGCCGCGTTAAAGGAAGAGCTTTCCCTACCTATTCTTGATGTTTTGAATGCCCCTAAAGGAGGATGTGCAAAATGAAGGAACCATTAATGAAATATCTATCCTCTAAGTCTTTAGATTACATAGGTTATAGCTATATTTATAATGAGTTTTCTCCTATAACTCCTTATGGGATAAAGGAAAAAAGTTCTCTGAGGCTCTATAAAATAGGTGAAGAAGAAGAGATATCAGAAGTCTTAAGTATAGTACACTCCTTGAAGGGCTTAATAGAGGAAGATGCAAAAAGCTTTTCTTCTATTGAGCTTTGTCTCATGGAGATTAAAGATATAACCTTAGTGATAAATAAATTAAAAGAAGCTATTTGTCTTGATGAGGTAGAGCTTTTTGAACTTAAAAAACAGTTAATAGCTTTGGTAAGGCTGAAAAAGCTCTGGGATAATAGCCCTCTTAAAAAGGTAATATCTCACTTAGAATTCACTGATTTTACGGAACCTTTGAAGCACCTAGATCCTGATAAACTGTCTCTTCCTACCTTCTTTATCTATGACAGCTATAGTGAGAGACTTAAAAGCATTAGAGAAAGAAAAAAACAGCTGGAGAAGAGGCTTTTAGCAGAAACTGATACCCAACACTTCCAGGAGCTTAAAGCTATGAGAACCATAGTTGTGTCAGAGGAGCTAGAAGAGGAGCTAAGGCTTAGAGAAGAGCTGACAATTAAGCTTCAGCCCTTTGCTTTAAATATAGCTAGTAATATTAAGCTTTTAACAGAGCTGGATATATACCTAGCTAAGGCTAGATTAGCTCTACTTAGTATCAGCACTCTCCCTTCTATAAAGAAGATTGGAGCACCAAAGCTTTCTGGAGCTATAAATCCTTTTATAGAAAGGCAGCTTCAAAAAAGAGGTTTAAGCTTCACTCCTATTACCATTGAATTAGAAGAAGGCGCAGCAGTTATTACTGGAGCAAACATGGGAGGAAAAACAGTAGCTTTAAAAACCTTAGCTCTAAATATACTTTTGGTCCATTTAGGCTTTCTTCCCTACTGTAAAGACCTCCAGCTCTCCTTATTAGATTATATATATCTAAATTCAGAGGAAGCTCAGGATACATCAAAAAGCCTTTCAAGCTTTACAGGAGAAATCTTGTCTCTTAAAGAGGTTTTAAATTATGAAGAGGATCATAAAGGACTCCTGCTCCTAGATGAGTTTGCAAGAGGGACCAATCCCCAGGAGGGAACCATACTGTGCAGCTCTCTTACAGAATATCTTAGAGACAAAAAAATCATCAGTGTTTTAGCTACCCATTACAACGGGGTGGCAAAAAAGTCTTCTGTTCATTATCAATGCATAGGCCTTAAAAAGGTCTCTAAGGAGACTTTAAATAATTCTCTTATAATAGGAGCCGCCTCTTCTCAGGAAATAATTCAGAGCTTTATGGATTACTCCTTAGAAAGGGTTAACAATAATCTTAAGGTCCCAGAGGAGGCGCTAAAGCTCTGCAGACTTTTAGACTTTAATAAAGAAATCCTAGCCAAGGCTAGTAAGGAATATAATCAGGGGGATTTTTCATATGAGTAAATTAAACTTAAATTTTAATCGGGTGGAAGAAGCTCGTAGCTATGCAAAAAACATAGCTCTTAAAAGTCAGGAATTTATTGATAAGCATACTACCACTACCACAGAAAGAACCATATGCAGGCTTTTAGGCATAGATGGAGTGGATGAATTTCAGGTGCCTCTAGCAAATATAATAGTGGATGCCATCTCTTCCTTTGGAGGGCTCTCCCTAGGTGCTGCCTATTATATAGGTAAAGCCATGATGGCCACTGGTAGATCACCTCAGGAAATAGCTGAGGCTGTAGCTAAAGGAGACCTTGACCTCTCTAGGCTTCCTGAAGAGGATAGCTTTAACATAAGCCTTACTTTAAAACCTCTAGTAGAAGAGCGCTTAGAAATTATAAAGAAAAACAGGGTTCAAAGAGAGGGACTTTTAGATAAATATGGAGATAAGCAGGGTCCTCTCCTTTATGTAATAGTTGCCACAGGAAATATCTATGAAGACATAACTCAGGCTAAGGCTGCTGCAAGACAGGGAGCAGATGTCATAGCTGTTATCAGAACCACTGGTCAAAGCCTCCTAGACTATGTACCTTATGGAGCCACCACTGAGGGCTTCGGCGGCACCTTTGCCACTCAGGAGAACTTCAGACTTATGAGAAAGGCTCTTGATGAGGTGGGAGAGGAATGTGGTCGTTATATAAGACTATGCAATTACTGCTCAGGGCTTTGCATGCCTGAAATAGCAGCTATGGGTGCTTTAGAAAGATTAGATGTAATGCTTAATGATGCCCTTTATGGAATACTCTTTAGAGATATAAATATGAAGAGAACCATGATAGATCAGTATTTTTCAAGGCTTATAAACAGCTATGCTGGAGTAATAATAAATACTGGAGAAGATAACTACCTCACCACTGCTGATGCTGTAGAAGAAGCTCATACAGTTTTAGCAAGTCAGTTTATTAATGAACAGTTTGCTCTATTAGCCTCCCTTCCAGAGGAGCAAATGGGCTTAGGTCATGCCTTTGAAATTAATCCTGAGGAAAAGAACGGCTTCTTATATGAACTATCACAAGCCCAGATGGCAAGAGAAATCTTCCCTAAGGCTCCACTAAAATATATGCCTCCTACAAAATTTATGACAGGAAACATATTTAAAGGACATGTTCAGGATGCTTTATTCAATATGGTTACTGTCCTTACTAATCAGAGGATACATCTATTAGGAATGCTCACAGAGGCAATTCACACTCCCTTTATGTCCGATAGGGCCCTATCTATTGAGAATGCTCAATATATAGCAACCACAATGGCGGACTTAGGTGAAGAAATTACCTTTAAGGAGGATGGAATCATCCAAGGGAGAGCCAATGAGGTATTAAATAAAGCCTGTGTGCTTCTTGAAGAAATAAATGAAACAGGCCTCTTCCCTTCCTTGGAAAAGGGGACCTTTGCAGGAATTAAGAGACCTATAAACGGTGGTAAGGGTCTCGAGGGTGTGGTAGAAAAGCATGAAAGCTACATCAACCCATTTATTGAGCCTATGAAGAGGAGGTCATAATATGAGCAGCGGACTATATTCAACAAACAAAAAAGAATTTGATAAAACTCTGGATTTAACAAAGCTTATGCCCTATGGCGATACCATGAATGATGGAAAGGTTCAGCTTTCCTTTACCCTTCCTGTAAAGGATGATGATAAAGCCTTTGAGGCAGCAAAACAGCTAGCTAAAAAGCTTGGCTTAGAAGAGCCTAATGTAGCTTATCATAGAGCCTTAGATGAAAATTTCACCTTCTTTGTGGTTTATGGCAGCAGCAGTGTCTCCATTGACTATACCTCCATAAAAGTACAGTCTGTAGAGGGAAACACCATGTCCATGGAGGAAATAAATGACTTCATAAGAGATAATATAAAACGTAAGGTTGTAGTTATAGGAGCTTCCACAGGAAGCGATGCTCATACCGTAGGAATTGACGCCATCATGAACATGAAGGGCTATGCTGGTCACTATGGACTGGAGAGGTATGAAATGATAGAGGCCTACAATCTAGGAAGCCAGGTAACCAATGAAGACTTTGTGAAAAAGGCTATAGAGCTAAAGGCTGATATCCTTCTGGTATCTCAGACGGTTACCTCTAAGAATGTACACATAGATAATCTCACAGAGCTGGTTGAACTCCTAGAAGCTGAAGGGTTAAGGCATAAGGTTATATTAGTATGTGGTGGCCCAAGAATCACCCATGAGCTGGCTAAGGAGCTTGGATATGATGCAGGTTTTGGTCCTGGGAAGTATGCAGATGATGTGGCAAGCTTTGCGGTAACAGAGATGATAATTAGAGGGCTTTAGTATACCATTAAAGTAAATATTAAATAAATCGATAAAAAAAGGTGTAGGACATTAGCATAAAAAAACTAAATCCTATATCTTTTTTATATTTTAAAATTTATAAATATAACTAATAAAGGCTTAACAAATAAAAGCAATTATGCTGATATATACAAGATTGACTTAATATAATAGGGAATATTTTGAGAAAAAAGAAAGAGGGAAAGAGTTTATGGCTACTATAGGAATTGATTTAGGTACTACCAATTCTCTTGGAGCGGTTTACCGTAACGGCGGCGTAGAACTGATTCCTAATCAGTATGGTTCATTTCTCACTCCAAGCGTAATAAGCATAGATGAAAAAAACAATATTTTAGTAGGACAGGTAGCAAAAGAACGATTGATTTCCCATCCAGAGTTAACGGCTTCATCCTTTAAAAAGGATATGGGAATAGACAGAAAATATCAGTTGGGGAAAAAAACATTTCTGCCAGAGGAACTGAGTAGTTTTGTGATTCGCTCTATCCTGGATGATGCAAAAGTTTACTTAAATGAGGAAATCGAAGAAGTAGTCATTTCTGTACCAGCTTATTTTCATGACAAACAGCGTGTAGCTACAAAAAAAGCAGGGATTTTAGCAGGGGTAAATGTAAAACGGATTATCAATGAACCAAGTGCTGCAGCCTTAGTCTCTTATTACGATACTAGCAGCGAGCAGGTTTTCCTGGTTTTTGATTTCGGCGGTGGAACTTTAGATATTTCCATTGTAGAATGTTTTGATACTATGGTGGAAATCTTATCAGTGTCAGGAGACAATCGTCTTGGAGGTGATAACTTCCACGAGATTATGGCAGAAGGATTTCTACGAGAACATAGGCTAACCAGAAGGGAAATCATTAAAAAGGAATATGCTATTCTTATTCGTCAGGCAGAAAATTGCAAGCGTAAACTGACCGAGGAAGGGTCAGCAAAAATGTCTGCTGTAATTGGTGGAAAAACCTATCAAAGTGAGTATACCAACAAGCGTTTAATAGAGGAAAGTGGTTCAATCCTTGCCCGAATTAAGAAAGTATTAACTCACGCACTCCGTGATGGTGATTTAACTCTTCAAGAAATTGATGCTGTTGTCATGGTAGGGGGCTCTAGTAAGATGCCTATAATTCAATCTTTTTTGCAGCATATTTTGAAGCAAATACCAGTGGTTGAAATTACTGGCTGTGACGAAATGATTGCACGGGGATTAGGATTGATTTGTGCTGTGAAAGAGCGGCAGGAAGAAATAAAAGATTTTGTCCTTACAGATATTTGTCCATTTACACTTGGTACAGGTACTAAAAATGAAGCAGATCCTAACAATCCATATATGCATCCCATTATACCACGTAATACAATGCTTCCTTGTTCAAGGGTAGAACGTCTTTACACAGCTGAGGATAACCAGATCAGTATGACTATTTCTATACTACAGGGAGAACAGATTTATGCAAAAGATAATCTGGAATTGGGTGAAATAACAATAATTGTTCCAGAGAGAAAGGAAGGAGAAGAATCTGCGGATGTCCGTTTTACATATGATATCAACGGAATCCTCATTGCGGATGTCACCGTGGTTTCCACAGGAGAGAAGGTATCCAAAGTGGTTTCTCAAAATATGAGCGAAGCAGACTTGAGTCGTAAAATTCATGAATTGGAGAAATTAAAAGTACATCCAAAGGATTTCTCGGGAAATAGACTAATTATGGAAAAACTGTATTCCTTATATGAAGAAGTGCCAACTTATCTGCGAGATCAGATTTCCAAATATATTCGATCCTTTGAACTTCTTTTGGCAAAACAAAATCCCCGATCCATTAAAAAATATCGCAGTTTTTTAGAGCAGATTATCAATCAACTAGAGATGAAGGATCCCTTTGAACAGAAAATTTTCTTCGAAGACTATGAAGAGGAAGACTGGGAGGATGAGAAAGAAAGCGAAGAAAAATTTGACTTTTTCAATAAGAAAAATGGTGGTAATGAATGGATAAATTAACTGCATATGAGATCTTGCGAATAATGCCAGGCTGTCCTCCAGAAAAAGTTAAAGAAGCCTATGTAATACTTTCCAAAGAATTTCATCCTGAAGAATACCCAGAGGAGTTTCAAAGAATACATGAAGCATATACGTTACTGACACGTGGGGACAAGCGCGGAAGAAGAAAGGTATCTCAATCCATTGACTTTGAGGAAACAAAGAGTAGAAAAACACAAAAGGATGTAGTTACTACCTTTGATTTTGAATCTGATAATCATGAAAATGAGCAGGAAGATAAACAGGAAGAAAAAAACTCTTACAATTTTGAAGATGTCTTAAATAAGGCTGAGGAAAATGAAAAAGCAAAGGCTCATGAACTGACTCTTCAGGCTTTGGCTGAATTGAAGGTAATTTTGATGCCATATTATCGTCAGAATTTCCTATTGTTCCAGAATTTCTTTAATAAAATAGAATATAAAGAAATATTTCATACCCCAGGATTTATGAAACAACTTGCAGAACTCTTGAAGAATACTAGGTTAAAAAAGATTATTTATGAAGTTATGCTCTCCTACTATGACTTTGAAAATAAGAATCCTTCGGATCTGACTGCTGAAATTAGAGAACTCTACGACGTTCTATATGATAAATATAAAGTTAATAAGAAACCAAATATTCAAGTTATTATTTTTATTACGTTATGTGCCTTAGTAGGAATATATACAGGACTCCGTGCAGCAATTCAACGTGGTATTTCCTTCACTGATATATTTCAAGGATTGGTAGTACTTATTATGCTCGGAAAAGTGTATATTTGGATTTATAAAGTTATTTATAAAAAGAATTCAAGTATTTTTGCTCAGTTTATGGTGGCACTTATAATATTTGTATCTCAACTCTTAGCAGCAATATTTGATTTCAATGTACTGATTTTTAGAAATGTCCATGCTGGCGATACCTTCGCCATGCTATTAATGATACTCAGCTTTCTATGGATGCTTCTACCTGTGGTTTCCGTACTTATTGTAAAAAATCACAAAAAAATAACATAAAAGAATAATGTATAACTTATACAAAAAAAAAGCATCACCTCAGGATTATCCATCCTCAAGTGATGCTTTGCTTTAACTTACTCTTCCTTCTTATTATTTTTAAGAATCTCTAGAAGGTCAATTCCAGTAGTAGCCTTAACAGCCTCTGGAAGCTTAGTCATGATATCAGTCACATAGCCTGTAACCTTTGAAGCTCCTCCCCCTTGAGAGTTTCCACCATCCATAATAACGATTTTTTCTGTCTTAGATAGGGGCTCTGAAATGGACTGAGCGATATCTGGGAGCTTTTCTATGATCATCTGAGCTACCGCAGCCTCATTATACTGTTTGAAGGCTTCTGCTTTTTTAAGCATGGCTTCTGCTTCCGCTTTACCAGTTTCTCTTATAATATCAACCTTAGCCATACCTTCAAGTCTCATAGCTTCAGCTTTTGCCTGACCTTCAAGCCTAATAGCCTCTGCCTTTGCTTGTGCCTCTTGAATAGATTCAAACTTCATAGCCTCAGATTGCTTCTTAACAGTACCTTCAAGCTCCTTTTCCTTTCTTAGAGCTTCCTGCATAGCTAATTCTGTTTCTTTTTCCTTCTTAAGAATTTCAACCATCATAGAGGTTTCTGTAACCTCTTTTTTAACCTTGTTAGACTCTATTTCATAAGCAAGGTCAGCCATAGCCTTGGCAGTTTCCTGCTCCTTTCTATAAGCCTGAACCTTAAGCTCCTTGTTCATTTGAGATTCAGCTACGAAGGTTTCTGCAATAAGCTTAGCATTTTCCCCTTCTTTATAGGCTTCTGAGGTTTTGATTTTAGTTTCCTTATTAGCCTCTGCCTCTGCTATTTCTGCATCTCTCTTAACCTCAGCTATTCTTCCTTTACCTAAAGCTTGTAGGTATCCGTTATTATCAGATATATCTCTGATAGTAAAGGCCTTAATTTCAAGTCCCATTTGTCCTAAGTCTATTGCTGCAACTTCCTGAACCCTAGAAGCAAACTTTTCTCTGTCTTTATAAATTTCCTCTACAGTAAGCTTGGATACAATTTCCCTTAGCTTACCCTCAAGAACATCCTTAGAGGTATCCTTGATTATTTCAATTGTCTTCTCCTCATGTCCTGTATTAAACTGCTCCACAGCAGCCAGTACCGATTCATGATCTGATTTTACCTTTATTACCGCAACTCCATCGGCGCTTATTCCAACACCTTGCTCAGTAAGAGCATTTCCTATCCTTATTTCTATTTTCATATTTTCTAAGGATATTTTGTCAGTTCTTTCAAGGATGGGTATTACTATACCACCACCACCAGAAATAACTCTCTTCTTTAAGCCTGTAACAACTACTGCCTTATCTTGAGACACCTTTTTCCACATGGAAAGAAGTCCTATTAAAAGTATTATGATGACCACTGCAATAATTATAGGCACTAGATTGTCAAAGTTAAGATCCATTGATTATCCCCCTTTAATAATATATATTTAACCCTTTAGGGTTATTTGGGCATAACATAAAAAACACTATCCTCAATTTTTATTATCACTACAGAAGCTCCTTGTTTAATCTCATCTTCCTCGAGGTTCCTTGCCGGTGAGGTATAGGTATTTCCCTTATAGCTATAGGTTATACTTCCATAGTTGTTTTTTAATATTGTATTTATTACTGAGGCTTCTCTTCCTATGAGTTCTGACTTTATTGGAGAGCTTGTATTTTGAGCTTTATATAGGGGAATTATGATAAATCTGTTGATTAAAAGAGCTAAAATTAATGCAGAAACAGTTGAAATTAAAAGACTTAAATACCAAGGTAGGCTGTTTATTGTTATTAGGCCAATTCCACCAAAAACAGTAACAAAGGAAACAATTATTATAGGTTTTAGTGATGAAAAAAATCCATCAAAACCTCCATCGCCTCCAATATCTAATCCATCGAAAATGCCACCTAAAATGAAGGCGATAAGAGTATATACTACTCCTGCACAAAAGAAAATATAATATAATGCCCTCATTATCCTCACTCCTTTTATTATACTTATATTATATCATGTTATACCTTCTGATATATATATTCTATTGTATTTATTTGTCAACCTTTAGCGACATTTTTCATTTTTCTTACAAATAATGTTTCACCCTTTTATTAACAAATTTAGTATTTATAAATATACTAATTATAAGAATAATATATAAGGGACTATTATGGAAATTAATAAGAGTATTGCTCCTAAAAAATTTGACTTTAGAACTGTTAAGGACATAAGTCTAAATCAGTTAGATCAGCATTATCAGCTCTATAAAAACTATGTTAATCAATTTAATGAGATTAATTCAAAATCCAGATCTGCTTCAGATTATCCTAACTCAAACACCACCTTTAGTCCTATGAGAAGCTTAAAAAAAGGAGAAACCTATGCTCTAGATGGAGTTAAGCTCCATGAGCTATATTTTGAAAACATAACAAATTCCTCCTGCTGCGCCAGTGGAGAAATCCTTGCCTTTATAAACAGAGATTTTTTAAACTACAATAACTTTATTGATTATATAAAGTCCGCCGCTCTAGCTATGAGAGGCTGGGTAGTGGTTACTATTGATCCCCTTACTGATTCCATCCAAATAATAGGACAGGATTCCCATGATGATGGAGCTATCTGGTTATCTTATCCTCTACTGGTCCTTGATGTTTATGAACATGCCTATATGATTGACTTCGGCATTGACAGGAAGGCTTATATTAATGCTTTTATAAAAAATATAAATTGGGATGTAGTTAACAATCGTCTTAAACAGTATCTGAGAATGAAGGTTGCAGAGGCTTATAGATTTATTTAATATAAAAATAAAAAAGAGCTGCTTTTATCCTGTTTTTAAGATAAAGGCAGCTCTATTCTTTGTTATTTTAATACTATCTTTTCCCCTTAGTATCATTTACTCCTGTCATTCTAGCAGAATTCCCCAAAAAATTATATCCATTATTTGCATTATTTGAGGCCTTGCTTTCTGCTTTAAAGGATTGGTTTTTCTGCTTTATGGTATTTTTATTCATCATAAGCCTCCTTCAAAGTGGTTAAATAAATAAAAAAGAGAAAAAGAGGAAAAGTGAATCACCTACATATTTCTGGATTTTTCACTACAGGCTGTTACAGCTTTTATTACTGAATTCCTAAATCCATGCTCTTCAAGGGCAAGGACTGCTTCAATAGTAGTTCCAGAAGGGGAACAAACCATATCCTTTAGCTCCCCAGGATGAAGGCCAGTTTCCAAGACCATTTTGGCAGAGCCTAAAACGGCTTGGGATGCAAGTCTGTATGCCTTTGCTCTGGGAAGTCCTTCTTTTACGGCTGCATCTGCTAAGGCTTCAATAAAAATAAAAACGTATGCCGGTGAAGATCCACAGATACCTATGAAGGCATCCATTTGCTTTTCCTCTATGACTTCAGTTTGCCCGAAGCTTCGGAATATATCCTTTAAAATATTTAACTCCTCTTCCGTAATATTCTTATTAGGACAAAGGGCAGTAATTCCTTCTCCTACCATTGCGGGAGTATTAGGCATAGTTCTTAAAAGCTTTATGTCCTCTCCCAGTATAGCCTCTATTTGTGCTATACTCTTACCTGCTGCTATAGATACTATAAGCTTTCCCTTTAACTCCTCTTTAATCTCATAAAGTATGTTATCAAATACTTGAGGCTTTATGGCAAGTATTACAATATCTGCCCAATTTGCAGCCTTTCTATTATCTTCTGAAAGGGTTATTTTAAAATTATTAACAAGCTTATCTAAGGTGGATTTACTTTTAGCCGTTGCCATTATATCTTCTTTTTTTATTATGCCAGAACTTAATATTCCTCCTAAGATAGCTTGTCCCATATTACCGCAGCCTATAAATGCAAGCTTCATTTTACCTTCTCCTCTCTTCATGATCTTACTGTTCTATGAACCTATTATTCTCATGAAAGTTCTAATATCTATATTATATATAAATTTTTCTTTTATTGATACTAATTATATAGCTAGCCACTAAGAGCATAGCATATGAAGTCCTTAAAAAGCTAAGACTATTTATGAAGATATAAGAAAGGAGTGTGCTCTATGAGAAGCTTGGTACCTTTCAATGTATCTCCCAAAACTATCATAAACAGCGAGGAGTTTTTTGAGGATTTTTTTCATTGCTTTTTGATAGAAAAGAGCTTTAGCTTTAATTTTAGCCCTCAAGACTTTAAGGTAGATCTCTTAGAAGATGAGTATAGCTACTTTATAGAAGCTGAGCTTCCTGGAGTTTATCCAAAGGACTTGGAGGTTAGTTATATTAATAGCTTTTTATTAATATCAGCATTTAAAAAAGGCTCTGAAAAAAATTATATTCAAAAAGAAATTGAACAAGGAAGCTTTAGAAGAATGTTTTATGTAGAAAACATTAATGAAAATTCCATAAAAATAAGCTATTCTCTCGGTGTTTTATCCATTATGCTGCCAAAATCATAACCACCATACTTGTTACTGAAAAAGGTATACAAGCAGGTAAGTTTTGCTTAATTTAACATTAGGCACTTCTTATCTCTTTGTATACCTTATTTTATCCTGATTTTATTTTTTTATGAATTAAATATCTCTGTGTACCACATCTAAGTTACCAAATTTACTGAACTGTCCAAGCCATGCAAGCTTAACAGTTCCTACAGGACCGTTTCTCTGCTTTGCTACAATACACTCAGCAACATTTTTTTCTTCTGTTTCCTTATTATAATATTCATCTCTATACAGGAACATAACAAGGTCCGCATCCTGCTCTATAGAGCCTGATTCTCTAAGGTCTGATAGCATAGGTCTATGATCTGCTCTCTGCTCTGGGGCACGAGAAAGCTGTGAAAGTGCTATAACGGGACACTGCATTTCCTTAGCTAGTGCCTTTATGGATCTTGAGATTTCAGAAACCTCCTGCTGTCTGCTCTCACCACTTCCAGACATAAGCTGGAGATAGTCGATAAGAATAAGGTCTATACCATGCTCCATCTTAATTCTTCTGCATTTAGAACGCATTTCCATTACAGATACACCAGCAGTATCATCAATAAATATTTCAGCAGCTGCCAAGGGCCCTGATGCCTTTGCAATGTTTTCCCAATCCCTATCTTCAAGATTACCTGTTCTTAGCTTAAGCATATCTACATTTGCTTGGGAACATAATAGCTTATAGGCAAGCTGCTCCTTAGACATTTCCAAAGAAAATATTACAACCTTTTTTCCTTCTCTTAAGGCAGCATACTCTGCAATATTTAATGCAAAGGTGGTTTTACCCATGGATGGTCTTGCAGCTATAAGAACCATATCTCCCTTTTGAAAACCCGAAGTCTTGGCATCTAATTCCTTAAATCCAGAACCAACACCTGTTATTTCGCCCTTATTATTAAAAAGCCTCTCTATTTCTAAGAATCCTCTTTCAAGCACTGCACTTAAATGCTCAAAATCACTGGAATTTCTCTTTTCTGCTATTTCAAATATTCTTTTTTCAGCGCTATCTACTACCTTTTCTACATCATCCTGATTCTCATAGCTGTCCTCTATAATTTCATTAGAGGCTTTAATTAACTTTCTAAGCATTGATTTTTGAGCCACTATATCTATGTAAGATTTAAGATTTGCTGTAGAAGGTACAGAAGTACTTATATCTGTTATATAGGTTATACCGCCTGAAGCTTCAAGCTTATTTATAACTCTTAAATGCTCTATAAGAGTTATCATATCTACAGGTATGTCCTTTTGAGACATTTCCAGTATTGTAGAAAATATTACCTTGTGAGAATCTCTGTAAAAATCATCTGCTGATAAGGCCTCTGCTGATCTTGCTATTGCTGCTCTATCAATAATCATAGAGCCCAGTACAGATTGCTCCGCCTCAATATTTTGCGGCAGACTTCTCATAACAGGCATATCCATAGAATTCACCTCTGTTCCTTTTAAATAAAAGTGTGCAATTTATATTATGACAAGAGTATCTACAATTATCAAGTACACTATTATAATAATTATACCTTAAAATTTATATTTTTTAAGTAGTAAACTTTTGTAACTATTCACCAATGCCCCTTTTTTAATTAATAAGATTATACATAATTACATATTACTAATAATTTCTGCAAATTAGTACAAATTTCTAATTGTTTTATTAAGTATGTCAATGTTATACTTTATCTAACAAAAGTGTTATTTAATATATTTATTACATTATTATAAAATTTGATTAGAGGTGATATATTAATGAAGAATAACCATGAAAAATATGGATTATTTACTGCTACTGCCATGATAATTGGTGTTTGTATTGGTTCAGGAATTTTCTTTAAAAGTGATAACATTCTTATTGCTACAGGAGGAAGTATTTTTCTAGGGGTTGTTGTTTTTATACTTGGAGCTATGGCTATTATCTTTGGTGGTATCACCATTAGTGAACTTGCCTCACGGACCAGTGAACCTGGAGGTGCTATAACCTATGCAGAAAAATTTTCAGGAGAACGAACTGCCTGCGCCTTTGGATGGTTCCAGATATTTATTTACTACCCAACCCTTACAACTGTGGTATCTTGGGTGGTGGGAATTTATACTTGTATACTATTTAATATTGATGCATCCTTAGATTATCAGATTCTTATAGGCTTAATATTTTGTATTCTTTGCTTTATATATAATACCCTTTCTCCTAAATTAGGAGGTTTATTTCAAAATTATTCAACAGTAATAAAAATGCTTCCTCTTATTCTCTTAGCTATTTTTGGACTTATTTATGGTGATCCTATTTCGGGCTTATCAAAGCTTTCTTCAAATAGTATAAATGGACTTGCCTGGATTAGTGCTATAGGACCAATAGCCTTCGCTTATGATGGATGGATAGTATCTACCTCCATTGCTCACGAAGTTAAAGACTCAAAAAGGAATATGCCTAAAGCTCTAATTACTGCGCCACTTTTTATACTCTTATTATATGTATTATATTTCGTAGGCATATCCTCATATGTAGGACCAGAAAAAGTGATGGCTCTAGGGGATGCCCATGTAGCTGAGGCTGCAACAAATCTTTTCGGACCTCTTTTTGCTAAGGCAATTACTATTTTTGTTATTATTTCTGTTATGGGTACTGTTAATGGTCTTGTGTTAGGCTTTATAAGAATGCCTTATTCAATGGCCTTACGTTCTGGCATGATGCCTTTTTCAAAAAAGCTATCCCATATAAATAAAAACTTAAAAATGCCTGTATATTCATCAATTTTTGCCTTGATATTATCGCTCTTATGGATGGGCGTACATTATATAACTACTAAATTTAATCTTTTACCTAACTCAGATATTTCAGAGATATCCATAGCTATGAGCTATATTCTTTATATATCTTTATATTATCGTGTATTTAAGCTATATGTTAAGGGAGAGATTAAGAGTATCTGGCGAGGTATAGTCTTCCCAGTACTAGCCACCATCGGCTCACTGTTTATCCTCTCTGGAGGTATGCAAAATGACCTCTTCATTTATTATGCAGCCTTCTGTATCCTTGTTATAATACTTTCTCAGCTATATTATAAGGCTAATAAAAAATCTTAAATAAAAAAAGCATAGCTGCTCTTAAATAAAGTGCAGACTATGCTTTTTTTTTATTTTTCAAAAAGAAGCTCCATTACCTCTTCTATAGTAGCTACAGCTTTTACCTCTATGCCTCTTAAATCAGACGGTATATCCTTAGCATTATCCTTAGGAACAATAACTAGCTTAATGCCCTTTCTTCTTGCTCCATATATTTTTTCAAATATTCCTCCAACAGGCTTAACCCTACCTCTTAAGGATATTTCTCCTGTTATGGCAGTATCCTGTCTTATAGGCTTATTAAGAAGTGCACTTATTACACATATAGTTATTGCAGTACCAGCAGAAGGTCCATCTATGTTTCCTCCTCCTACTACATTAACATGTATATCATAATCTCTTATATCCTTGTCTGTGAGCTTTCTTATTACTGAGGCAGCATTAAATACAGAATCCTTAGCCATTGTTCCTGCGGTATCATTAAAGCGAACTGTACCTGCTCCCTTCTTATGAGAAGGAAATACTGCTGCTTCTATCTCTAGAGTAGAGCCTAAAAAGCCTGAAACCCCAAGTCCATATACATGTCCAATATCGTAAGTTTCTGCAACATCAAGTATTTCATAGGGAGAAAATCTTCCTATGGATATAACATCTTGAACATCCTTTTTAGAGATGGTAACAGCTTCCTGACTTTCCTTTAAGCTGTATAGAAGATTTCCATAAGCATCAGAAAGTATATTTACTGCCCTTCTACCTTCTATGGTATATCTGCTTATAAGAGATGCTACTCCATCTTCTAAATTAATATTCAGCTTTGCTGCTGCATCAACAACTATCTTTTCTATATCATCAGCATTTAGTGGCTCAAAATATACCTCGGTACATCTTGATCTAAGAGCAGGATTTATATCTCCTGGTTCTCTAGTGGTAGCACCAATGAGTACAAAATCTGCCGGTGCTCCATTTTCAAAGAGATACTTGATATACTTTGGGGTATTTTCATCATCAGGATCATAATAGGATGAGGAAAACTCTACCTTTTTGTCCTCTAATACCTTTAAAAGCTTGTTCTGAAGAATTTCGTCAAGCTCTCCTATTTCATCTATAAATAAAACTCCTCCATGGGCTTCTGTTACAAGACCAGGCTTTGGCTCTGGCACTCCTACTTCTGCTAAATCTCTCTTACTTCCTTGGTAAATAGGATCATGCACTGAACCTAGAAGAGGATTTGTTATTTCTCTAGGATCCCACCTTAAGGTAGTCCCATCCACCTCAACAAATTTTGAGTCATCATTAAAGGGTGTAAAGCCAAGCTTTTTAGCCTCTTCTAAAGCAAGCCTTGCGGCAGTAGTCTTACCTACTCCCGGAGGACCATATAATATAATATGCTGAGGATATGGAGAGGAAAGCTTTGATAAAAGAGATCTAATTGCTCTATCTTGACCTATAACTTCCTTGAAGCTCTTAGGTCTTATAAAGCTCATTAGGTTCTTTGTAGTCTTTCTCTCACCTAGCATCTTAAGATCTGAATACTTCTTTAGGGTTTTGGCATTTTCAGGTCCCTTTTGCTTTTTCATGATGTTAAGACGCATCTCATCAACATATTTATCCTGTCTTTCAATAATAGCTTCTTCAACCTTTTCCTCTATTTGCTTTTGAATATACCTTCTGGCAAGCTCCTCAGAAACCCAATTATAGGTATCCTCCATAGCCTCCTGAAGCTTTTCCTCTTGAGGAATAGTCTTAATGCCTTTGCC
The DNA here is from genome assembly GCA_023451395.1 of Bacillota bacterium. Classification (GTDB taxonomy): domain Bacteria; phylum Bacillota; class Clostridia; order Clostridiales; family Clostridiaceae; genus JAEXZL01. Next base: position 27,648 of record JAEXZL010000152.1, read on the forward strand.
ATCACTGGCTATCATATTGAGAGCATATACTCTCTCTGTTACCTTCTTTGATTTAACATACTTCTGAAGCTTATACTTTATAGTTCTTGCTCTTATAGCACCATCATCTAAGACATTTTTAAGCACCTCATAAAGCACAGATACTTGTGAATCAATGCTTAGACTATTGTCAATAAGCTCCTGTATGTCATCCATTTGAAAATTCTGCTTCAAAGTAATTGCTCCTCCTTATTGCTCTGCCGCAATAACCACCTTCATCTTAGTTGAAATCTCTGGATAAATCTTTACTTCTATATCATAGGATCCTACTAATTTTAAAGTATCCATAACAATTTTTTTCTTGTCTATAGCTGTTCCATATTCTTTGTTTATTAAATCAGCTATATCCTTGCTGGTTATTGCGCCAAAAAGCCTACCGTTTTCTCCGGTTTTAGTTGTTATTTTTATTTCCTTGTTCTTTAGTTTTTCGGCTATTTTCTGAGCTTCTTCAATCTCAGCTAGCTTTTTTCTTCTTTCAGTTTCCTTTTTAGCATTTAATATATGAAGATTTTCCGTTGAAGCCTCTTGAGCAAGCTTTCTTGGAAATAAGAAATTTCTCGCATAACCATCAGAGGTGTTAACTACCTCTCCTTTTTTGCCTAAATTTTTGACATCTGAAAGTAATATTACCTTCATTATTCATCACCATCCTTTAAATGTTTAGCCACTACTGATTTAAGCTCCTCAACAGCATCTTCCATAGAAATGCCCAAAAGCTTAGCACCAGCAATAGTCATGTGTCCTCCCCCGCCTAATGCCTCTAATATCACCTGCACATTTACATCACCGAAGGATCTTCCACTAATATTTATTCCTCCTCCTATTTTAACAAAAACAAAGGAAGCTTGAATACCTGTAATATTTAGAAGCTCATCAGCACTTTGGGCTGCTAACACCAAATCCTGTATATTATCAGGGCATACAGCATATGCTATATTATTTTCAACCTTTGCAGACCTAATTATTTCAGCCTTTTTCATATAGCTAGCAAAGTCATCACTAAACATCTTTTTAATATCTAAAGTATCCGCTCCAAGCCTTCTTAAAAAAGAAGCAGCCTCGAAGGTTCTTACCCCTGTTTTAAAGTAAAAATTCTTAGTATCCATAGTTATACCAGCCAGCAGACCCTCTGCCTCAATTTGCTTAAGCTTTGGTTTTTCGAAGATGTACTGTATAATTTCTGTCACTAACTCTGATGTTGAGGATGCATATACTTCTATATAAGTAAGCAGGGCCCCTTCTATAGAATCTGGGCTTCTTCTATGATGATCTATTATGACAATCCTTTTTGCCTTTTCAGCTATATTTATATCTTGAACATATCCTCTGCTATGAACATCAGTCATTATAAGAAGACTGTCCTCTGAAATTTCTTCTAAACACTCTTCAGGGCTTATAAATAAATCATCATAATCCTTATCTTCTTTAAGCTTATTTACAAATGAATCTACAGCCTTATGTTCCTCAGGAAGCACTACAAAACAAGGCTTCTTAAGCTGTTTTATTGCACTGGCTACTCCTATGGCAGCACCTATACAATCCATATCAGGATTTCTGTGACCCATGATATAAATCTTATTGCTTTCAAATACTAAGTCCTTTAAAGCATGAGCTACCACTCTTGCTCTCACCCTTGTGCGTTTTTCAACCTCTTTGGTATTTCCTCCAAAGAAGAAAACCCTATCTCCTGATTTAATTACTGCCTGATCTCCTCCTCGCCCTAAGGCAAGCTCTATGGCCATACTGGCATATTTATGGTTTTCTAAGGGGCTTGCGCCTCCTCTTCCTACGCCTATACTTAAGGTTACATCATACTTATTTCCAAGGTTGATCTCTCTTACTATATCCAGGATATCGAACTTTTTATTTGTTTCACCATCTATAACCTTATCTGGTATAGAAAGAACATATTTATTTGAGTCATACTTTTTTATCATAGCATTTAAATTCTGAGCATAATTATTTATTGTTCTTTCAATCTCAGCTATTAAAAGAGGAGCATTATCATTTTCTGTGCTCTTAACTACCTCTGTAATATTATCTACCTCTATTAGCATAATACTTTCTTTGGTTGCTATTAAGTCACTAACATTGCTTATATCATGAAAATAAAGAAGCACAGCTCTTTCTTCCTCATTTTTGTTGCTAGTACCTATAAGCTTAGTATATATATTATAGTGCTTTTTATTAATGACCACATCTCTGTATAACTCTTTTTTCCTTTTAAATATATCATCCACATTAATGGTCTTAATCACCGAATTTAAACTGCTTCCTATAGATAATTCCGCAGGAAAAACCTCCATAATAGCATTATTAAACCAAACTATATCTCCATCATTATTTACTGAAAGCATAGGAAAGGGATAGTCTAATAGAACACTGTCTGAAGCCATATACATATCCTGGGCTAAACCCTTGAGGTATTTTTGCTGCTCTTTAATCTTATTTTTTTTACTGATAATAGAGTAAGTATTAACAGCTACTAGAATTATAAAAGCTCCTAAAGAAATATATCTACTACCTTCTATAAACAGTAGAAGAATTAAAATAGCTGCAATAAAACCATTTATTTTATTAATATTGAAACTGTCATTTTTCACAATTTTCGCCTTCCTTTTAATATGCTAAGGCTATTTTTTAGTTATTTTTTTCATAAGTGCCTTTTTAATACTATTTGGATCTAGGTTTCTCGTATCCATTATACTCTCAGTAAGTCCTAAAATAACATATACATACTGTAAACTTACCATAGTTAATATTATAAATATAACACCAAAGGATTTAAACACTTGAAATTTATTGAGATAGTAAATTGCAGTACTCATACCAATTATCATCAATATGGTACTAAGAAGCATAAGGGTGCTTATTATAATGAATTGACCTATATTCTGATTTATATTAGTTATAAGTATACCAATACATGCTAATATTATTAATAGCGCAATAATTCTATTGTCTACATACCAATTTCTAAAGCTTTTAAAAGGCTGTATTTCTATTCTAAATTTTTTAAGTATTTGTCTTGTAATCATATAGTTTGCATAACCTACTATGAAGCCTAAGATCACTAATAAAGGCACGATATTCATTAACATGATTTCTGCAGTAAGGGAATTTATAGAATTAATCATGGTGTTATTTTCCATGCTTATTCCCATAGCAGTATACATATCTACTGCCATCTGAGCACTCTTCTTAATGTTTTCTATGCTCATATTAATCAAACCAACTATATTAGTATCAAACATAATATATGCTGTTATTGTTATGAGTATAACATAGCCTATAATTGCAGCTATACCTTGTAATATAACAGAATATAGGGATGACTTTTTCGTTTTTATGCAATAACCAAGGATTATACCAATGGGTCCAAATAAAACTAAAATTGAAATTGCATTATATGGATCAATAAGCATAGATCCTACTATGGCACTTGCTACTAGAGACCCTATAGCTACACCAGTATTATGCCTAATTACTAAAAGGGTTAGAGGTATAGGAAAAATAGCCACCCCAATAATACTTAAAAATGGCATATATGCATTCATAAGCATTAATACTATTACAATTCCTGCTATAATTCCTGCTTCTACTATTGAACTAGTTGAGTTTTTCTTTTGCATTTATAAAGCATCCTCCAAAACTAAATTCTATCCTTAAGATGATTATATAGTCTTGATAGGTCTTTGCCTTCTTTCTCTATATAATCCTCTTCAATAATTCCCAGCTTCAGCTTCTTTTGTATAGTATCATCCACTGCAGCATGAGAATACCCAAGCTTATCTGCCAAAAGATATAGTATAATTATTGCCCCGGAAATACATTCGATCACAGCCTCCTGAGCCACCTTACTGCCCTTGGTGAGAAGCCTAAAAAATTCCCCTATAACACAAATTAATTGAGCCTTCAGATCCTCAATTATCTTAACATCAGACATAATGTTAAAATTGTCTTTCCCCATAATTCCCTCCATCTACCATAGTTTAATAAACCTAATAGTTAGAAATTTTCTTTTATACCTTTACATACATATCTTAATTGTAGTTATTTTTTAGTATTTATGCAACCATACTTTAACAAAGCGCTTTGGAGAAAAAACATATTAATATCATTAGAAAAATATTTAGTTTAAAAAAAAGACACCTGTATAACAAGTGTCTTTATCCATTTTCTTACTCTGTTGTGAAAGGCAATAAAGCTATGTTTCTTGCTCTCTTAACGGCTTCAGTAAGTTGTCTCTGATGCTTTGCACAAGTTCCGGAAATTCTTCTTGGAAGAATCTTTCCTCTTTCAGTAACATACTTTCTTAGCTTTCCGATATCTTTATAATCAATGCTATCAGCCTTATCTACACAAAAAGCGCAAACTTTTCTCTTGGCTCTTCTAACTCTAGAATTGCCTCTTCTTGGCTCTCTCTTTTCGCTCATCCTTCTTACCTCCTTATCATTTTCGAATTAGAATGGGATATCTCCATCATCAATTGGGGTCATATCATCATTATTATAAGAAGAAGTGCTGCTAAAACTATCGGCGCCTGCATTAAAATCAGAATTGCCGAAGCTATTATTGCTGCTGCCTCTACTCATTCCACCACGGTCTGAACTTCCTGAATCAATAAAATCAAAGCTCTCTATATATACATCTGTAGTATATCGCTTTGTTCCATCCTGAGCCTCATAGCTACCTGTTCTTATACTTCCGGACACAGCAAGCTGTCTTCCTTTGGTTATATACTGGGCTATGGTTTCAGCAGTTTTACCAAAAGCTACGCAATTAATAAAATCTGCTTCTGTCTGGCCATCTTTTCTTCTAGGTCTATTCACCGCTAATGCAAAATTAGTAACGGCAGTTCCGCTACCTGCAGCAAATCTTAATTCAGGGTCTCTAGTCAGTCTACCAATAAGTACAACCTTATTCACTTAAGAACACCCCCTATTTCTCGTCTTTGATAATGATGTGTCTTATAACACCGTCAGTAATTCTGAAAATTCTATCTAACTCTCTTGGTAACTCAGGAGTTGAGCTAAAGTTTACAAGAGTGTAGTAGCCTTCGTTAATTTTGTTGATCTCATAAGCAAGCTTTCTCTTACCCCAAAAATCAACATTATCAACAGTACCACCACCATTTTCAATAACACCCTTAAATTTCTCGATTACAGCTTTAACAGCCTCCTCTTCAAAAGATGGGTGTACTATGAATATAGTTTCATACTTTCTCATCTATTCCACCTCCTCCCTCTGGACTAACGGCTGTGATATTCACAGCAGGGATTACATCATGAAATTATACCACTTTTAAAAAGCAAATGCAATGCTATTTTTACTTATATCTCTTTAATTACCTTTTTCATATCCTTTTCAAACTTACTTCTAGGAAGCATTACAAGTCTTCCGCAGCCAGTGCACTTTATCTTTATGTCTGCTCCCATACGTATTATTTCCCAGCGATCAGTACCACAGGGGTGCTGCTTCTTCATCTGTACTATATCTCCTATATCAAATATCTTATTCATTTTACTCCCCCTTTAATTTTGACACCTGTCTATTTACAAGCTGTGTTTTAGGATATGGTATCTCAATTTCAGCCTTATCTAAGGCAAGTTTAATTCTCTTTCTTAAGTCGTTTTCTAATCCCCAATTTGTCATAGCCTTTGCCTTACCTGTAACCCTAATAGTTACTCCTGATTCATTTAAGCTTATAACCCCTGCAGCTTTTGGAGCTTCTACTATATTTTCACTGCTATCTTTAAAATCATCACATACTTTATTTATTATCTCTATAGCTTCATCTATATTTTCTTCATAGGCAATCTCAATATCTACTAACATCCTAGAGTCAGCCACAGAATGATTTGTAACCTCTGCAATAGTACTGTTTGGTAATATATGAACCTCACCAGAAAAATCCTTAAGTACTGTAGTTCTAAGACCAATATTCTCTACTATTCCCTTAAAGTCTCCTAAGGTTACATAATCACCCACTGAAAATTGATTTTCAAAAAGAATAAACAGTCCATTTATTATATCCTTAACTAGAGTCTGAGCTCCAAAACCTATGGCTACCCCACCAACACTGGCAAGGGTTATACTTATAGGGCCAAATATAACCGTTAGCACTGCTGTTATTCCAATGAAATAAACCGTATATCTTAATATGCTTTTTAATATACTTCCAAAGGTATATGCTTTCTTTTCATCTAATGAAAATTTAGTATTGCTTTCAATCTGCTTTTTTACTATTTTATTTATAATTGCATTGCCTAATTTAATTAGTAAAGACATTATAACAATTATAATAATAATCTTTATGATTCTAGATAATAAAGTCATAAGATATTCTATAGGTATTGGAATATCAAAAACCTTTAAATAATTATCCTCTACTGTTACTTTTGAGGCAAAATTAATCATTATATCACCTTCATCCTTTTAGTATACAATATTCCTTATATCTATAATATAGAAATAAAATTACCTTCTTCCCTACGATATATGTTTTTAACCTTTATTCTATTATCATTTATTACCTCTTTTACATGCTTCACATCTTCTTCCTTTAATCTTATACTAATTCCACAGCTTTGAGTTATTTGTGAAGGTGTGGGCATTATTGTTATGGATAATCCCTCTGATTTAAGTACTTTCTCCCCTTCTATGGCATTATGGGTGTTATTAAAAACAATAATATAATAATTATCCATTATAAACGTAGCCTCCCGATTATTTTTCAATTTTATGGTTATATTCAATATTATAAGTATATATTATGTTCTCATTTCTTTCAAAGAGTTAATTTTAAATGTCATTTTATAATGAAAACTATCAGTTATTACCTTATAATAGAAATATACTTTTCTTAGGAGGTATCTTTTAATGAAAATATATCTTGATAATGGAGCAACCTCTTTTCCAAAACCTGCTTCAGTCTCTCAGGCTATGCTATATTTTATGAACAATATCGGTAGCAATGCAGGAAGGGGAAGCTACAGCAGCTCATTAGAGAGCAGCAGAACTATTTATGGCTGTAGAGAACAATTATGTGAGCTTTTTAATTTTGATAAAGCTGAGAATGTTATATTTATGCCTAATGTAACCTATGCCCTTAATCTTTTGATTAAAGGAGTGCTTAAGGAAGGCTGGCATGTAGTTACCTCTTCCATGGAGCATAATTCAGTTCTCAGACCTCTTTTTCAAGCTGAGAGGGAGCTTAAGATCAAATTAGATATAGTTGAGGCCTCTAAGGATGGAAATCTTTCCGTTGATGCCTTTGAAAGAGCTATTACAAAGGATACTAATCTAGTGATTCTTTCTCATGCCTCTAACGTTACTGGTGTAGTACAACCTTTGGAAGCTATAGGAGAGCTCTGCAGAAATAATAATGCATTTTTTATCATTGATTCAGCTCAAAGTGCTGGAGTAATTCCAGTGGATTTTAGAGCTCTAAAGGCAAATGCTATTGCTTTTACTGGTCATAAAGGCCTTATGGGCCCTCAAGGCACTGGAGGTTTCATTATTGATGATCCTTTAAATTCCATAACCACTTCAGTTTTTTCTGGAGGAACAGGAAGTCTTTCTTCAAGTATTTTGCAGCCGGATTTTCTACCGGATAAATTTGAAAGTGGCACCCTTAATTCACCAGGTATTTTTGGCCTTGATGCTGCCTTGAAATATATTCAATCCATAGGTATAGAAGAAATCTATAAGAAGGAATACTCATTGACAAAAAAACTTCTTGAGGGTCTATATTCCATTAAAGATGTAATTATATATGGCCATAATCCTGAAATTAAGAGTACAGGAGTAGTTTCCATTAGCTTTAAAAATAAGGATATTGCTGAAGTAGGCTACCTGCTAGATTATAAATATAATATTATGACCAGAGTGGGTCTGCACTGTGCTCCTTTAGCACATAAAACTATAGGTACTTATCCTTCGGGAACATTAAGACTTAGTGTAGGCTATTTTAACACTGAAAAAGATATTGATTTAACCTTATATGCACTAAATGAAATAGTTAGGAGTTGATATTGTGCAAGCTATCATAACTAGAGTAGAAAAAATATTTATCTTCTTTCTGATTTACTCCTTAGTTTTCTTTTTATTTTTTTCCACCTTATCGTATACTCTGCCCTTTGTCTTAGCTATATCTTTTTCATTGCTTCTTAAAAAACCCACTAAACTTTTAGTTTCTAAGTTTAGTTTTAAGCCTTGGCTAGCTTCTTTATTTTCTTCTATCATATTCTTTATAATACTACTTAGCTTTATTTTCTTTAGCGCTATGGCCATTGTTAATGAAACTATAAGCTTAACCAGCTTTATACCAAACTATATAACAAAGCTCTCAGGAGACATCTATACTTATATAATGGAGCTTAGCACCCTTTTTCCAACATACTTCGATAAAGCATTTATTGATTCTATTCAGAGTACCTTGGCAGATGCAGCTGCTACTTTAATTAAGAGTACCTTAAATTTCAGTGCTATTATTATTCCAAAGATTATTTCTATAATTAGCTCTATACCCTACATAGCAATGGTAATAATTTTCACATTGATTTCTACATATTACTTGACCTTAAGGGTTATTTCTCCTTCATCTAATTCTATTGAAAAATATGCACCTAAAACAGGTAAAAAATTTCTTGAGGTTTCATTACAGATGCGTAAGATGGTTGGTAATTATGCCTTGTCCTATCTCCTTATAGTTTTTATAACCTTTCTTTTCACATTTATTGGTTTTTTGATTCTCGATATAAAGTATGCCTTTTTATTGAGTCTTTTATGTGCTATTTTTGATTTGCTTCCTGTGGTAGGTATGCCTCTTATATATATTCCACTATCAGTATTTTACTTTACTAAGGATAGTTACTTCACAGCTGTTGCCCTTATTATTCTCTGTATTTTTATTTTTATAGCTAGACAGATAATTGAACCAAAAATTATGTCAACCACTTTAGGTCTTAATCCAGTTGCTGTATTAGCTGCTATTTTCATTGGCCTTCAAGTAAATGGTGTTATAGGAATGTTGTTTTGTATGTTTTTAGTAGTCTTTTATACAGTATTAAAGGAATTAAGAGTTATCTAGCTCCTTGTTAAATATGTATATAACCTCCTAATATGGTAATAATTTATATTAGGAGGTTTTTTTATGTCTGATTATATTTCGTCATCATCCTTAGTCAAGTCTAATAGATCTTCAATAGACTCAAAGGATATTAATTCTCATAATATTATTTCTGCCTATCTTGAAGCTTTAACTTCAAAATTTCATAATAATTGTATTTTTATATTCCTATGCATAGGTAGTGATCGCTCAACAGGTGATAGCTTAGGACCACTTACTGGTTTCATGTTAAAGGAAATACACAAAATTTCCTCACCTATATTTGGCACTCTAGACTCCCCTGTTCATGCAAAGAATCTTTCTATGACGTTGGACTATATTAATACTACCTATAAAAACTCCTGTATTATTGCTATTGATGCCTGTCTAAGTTCTTCTGATAAATTAGAATTTATTTTTATTGAGGAAGGGCCCCTTTCTCCTGGTGCTGCCTTTAACAAAAAGCTCCCTTCTGCAGGAGATATTAGTATTACTGCAGCAGTTAATACAACTGGCTTTAATGATTTCATAATTTTACAAAATACAAGACTGAATTCAGTTTTTACTTTAGCTGAAACTATTTCAAAAAGTATAAATCTTTTCTTGAATAATTTTCAGAATAAAGCAGAGTAGGAACGATTATTCAATATGTATTCTATATCATTAATACTTTTGTTCCCTGCATCAATTATTAAGGTTCCTTCTAGTTTCACGTTTTCTATTAACCTTAGAGAGGATAAGTCTACTTCTTTTATATCACATATTATTGCATCATAAGGAGAGTTTGTTGAAGTATCAATAGTATAGCCTCTTTTTGTTAATTCTTCTTTTATCAATTCTAATCCTTCACTTACGTATATATGCATAATAAAACCTCCTTTTGAGATATTATTCCCACCAGGAGGTTTCCTATACTTTATTATTTGTTTATTGCCTCTTTTAATACTAATTCTTCTTCACTTGATAAATCATATCGTGATATCCCCTTATCTACGGGTTTAGCATAGGAGGTTGTTTCGTATCTTCCATATATACCTGTAATAATCACTCCATCATGATTTTCATCCAGTAGTGCTATAGAATAGCTTAAGTCACTTCCCATGTCATCAAAAGCCCTATACCTATGTATAGCATACTTTTGTATGCATTTGCTTAACTGAAGTTTTAAATCCTTACTAATTTTTTGAGCCTCTTCAGCAATAGCTCTTGCTTCATCAACCCCGTCCATCTGTGAATTGATTAGCTCTTCAAGACTTTTATTGTTTGTTCCCCTCATTAATTTTCTATATCTCTTTTCTACCCTCTTTAAAGAACTAAAGAGTATTACTATCAAGATGAATAAGAATATAATCAACACTGCTAATACAGCTAAAATATATATCTGATAATCTATTAAAATGTCTAAAACCTGTTGCAACTTAATTCCTTCCTTTCTTATGTTTCACGTGAAACATTAGATTTTAAGTATATCTAATATTCTTTGCAAATCATCTTCTGAATAATATTCTATCTCTATCTTTCCCTTATTTTTCTTAGAATCAATATTCACTTTCGTGCCTAGATAGTTCTGAAGCTTTAATTTTATATCATTATAATAAGGATTGTAGCTTTCTTCTTTAGTTTTGTTATTTTTCTTTTTCCCTAATAATTTTATTATTTGTTCTAGCTGTCTGACAGATAGTTTCTCATCAATAACTCTTTGAGAAAGCTTGTACTGATCATCCTTTTTATCCAATGCTAAAAGTGTTCTTCCGTGACCTTCAGTTATTACACCATCAATAATATATTCCTGAACTCTTTTATCCAAGTTTAATAATCTCATGGTATTAGTAATTGCCGTTCTGGATTTTCCTAAGCGGTTACTAAGCTCCTCTTGAGTAAGATCAAAATCCTCTATTAATTTTTTAAAGGCATCTGCTTCTTCAATTGGGTTAAGGTCTTGTCTCTGAATGTTTTCTATTAAGGATATCTCTAATACTTCCTTATCAGATAAGTTCATTATAACAGCAGGGACTTCCTTTATACCAGCCTTTTTAGAAGCTCTCCATCTTCTTTCACCGGCAACAATTATGTAATAATCTTCTTCTTTTCTTAGCACCAAAGGTTGAATCAAGCCGTATTGCTTAATAGATTCACTTAATGCAAGTATTTTATCTTCATCAAAAATCTTTCTTGGTTGATCAGAGTTTGGTTTTATCTTATTAATATCTATAAGTTTTTCTTTAGTAACTTCCTCATCAATATTAACATCCTGTTCAGGTATAAGAGCCCCTAACCCTTTACCTAAACCATGCTTCTTTGGCATTCTATATCACTTCCTGTCTTTTAAGAAATTCAGATGTAAGATCACTATAAGCATCAGCACCCTTACATTTATCATCATATAAGGCTATTGGAAGCCCAAAGCTTGGGGCTTCAGCTAAACGAATATTTCTTGGTATAGTTGTTTTATAAACTTTATCCTTAAAGTATTTCTTAACCTCATTATAAACATCATTACTTAAATTCGTTCTTGCATCAAACATAGTTAGGAATACACCTTCAATGTCTAGGTCTTTGTTAAGTGACTTTTTAACAAGCTGAATAGTATTAATTAGCTGCCCAACACCTTCTAAAGCATAGAATTCACTTTGAATAGGTATTAGAACAGAATCTGTTGATGTAAGTGCATTGATTGTTAGTATTCCTAAAGAAGGAGGACAATCAATAAAAATAAAATCAAAATTGCTATCGATATCTTTCAGCTTATTTTTTAATATTGTTTCACGATTTTTAGACATTGTCAGCTCTACCTCAGCTCCTGCAAGTTCCATCTTAGATGGAGCAATAAAGAGATTATCTAAAAGTTGACTTTGTATAATTACATCCTGAATAGATGCATCTGAAGTTAAAACGTCGTACATAGACAGATCTACTGCTCTTTTATCTATTCCTAGTCCGCTTGTTGTATTACCTTGAGGATCAATGTCTATGGCAAGAACTTTATATCCTTCCATAGCTAAATAGGAACATAAATTTATATTAGAGGTAGTCTTTCCAACTCCACCTTTTTGATTAAATATAGTTATTATTTTCATTAATACACCCTGCCTTTTCAATTTTCCTTAAATGGATTTGCATACTCCTCCTTCCTATCAATTTCATTATAACTTTATATGAACAATTTTAAAAGTGTTTATATAAGAAAAAAGCAGCATAAGCTGCTTTTTTGTTTCACGTGAAACATTTATTGTTTTTCTGATCCCTTTGGTATAGTTACAACTATTTGAACATATTCACCACAATCTTTAGATTTATAATCCGCTGGAATATTAAACTTATCGAAAACTTGTTTTATTGAATTTATATAAATCTTTGGAGAAAATACTCCCTTTAATTTATTCTTCTTATTTCCATTAGAGAGGAGTTCCCCTTGTAGTTTTAACAATTCTTTGTTAACGAGAATTTCTGTTTCTTTAACTGTAAGATTTTTAGAAGTAACGATTTTTAAAACCTTAAGCTGATGCTCTTCATCTGGTAATGGGAGCATAGCTCTTGCATGTCTCTCTGTTAAGTTGTTTTCTAAAAGTAATAGTCTTACTGAATCAGATAATTTTAAAAGCCTTAATTTGTTTGCTATAGTAGATTGCTTTTTCCCCATTCTAATAGCAAGCTGTTCTTGGGTAAAGCTGTGTTCATTTATTAGATTATAATAAGCTTCAGCTTCCTCTATAAAATTTAAATCCTCTCTCTGCAAATTTTCCAAAAGAGCTAACTCAGCCGCCTGCTTATCTGTAATATCCAGAATAGTACAGGGTACCTTATTAAGTCCTATGGTCTTTGCAGCCCTCCATCTTCTTTCTCCAGCTACCAGCTCAAATCTTTCCCCAATTATTCTTACAGAAAGTGGCTGCAGTATTCCATTATGCTTTATAGATTCAGATAACTCATTTAATGAATCTAAATTAAAATATTTTCTCGGTTGATAAATATTTGGTACTATCATGTTAACATCTATAAATAAAATCTCACTACGCATCTCCACAGCAATCCCTCACCTAATAAATTTCCTTTTATTTACATTTCAACAAATGTTTATAATTTCCTTTATTTTCCTATTAGAATCATTCAACAAATTACTACATATTTTTTATATTATAGGCTTTTTTTGTATAGAAGCTGCTTTTCTAGGATAAATAGCAGCTGTATTCTTAACCTTTTTCACAACAACAAGATTGTGGTTCAAGTCACTATCCTCAATATTTATTTCAATAATTTCCTTAACTTCTCCCCCAAGAGTTTTAATTGCATTCTTAGCAAGGTTTATTTCCTCTTCAACAGCAGGACCTTTTAGGGGTATAAAGTATCCTCCCCTACTAACGAAAGGGAGACAAAACTCACTTAGAGAGCTCATATTTGCCACTGCCCTAGAAGTAGCTATATCATAGGCCTCTCTGTGCTCTTTCTTTCGGGCCTCTTCTTCAGCTCTTCCATGAA